>CANNEW010000033.1 GCA_947503685.1 Comamonadaceae bacterium
CAGCGCCGCGCCGCACCGGCAGCGCGCCCCTCCGCCCCCGCCTCGGCCCGCACCGCGCCTGCCGCGCGCCCGGCCAGCGGCTTTGACGATATGGACGACGATATACCGTTTTAACTTACCTCTAAGCCTATGGCAGTAGCTCCCAAGGTTCAAGGGCCTGCGTCCTACTTTCCCTCCATCGAAAAGAAATACGGCCAGCCCATGGCCCACTGGTTCGCGCTGGTGGAAACCCGCAGCGGCGCCAAGCACATGGAAATTGTGAATTGGCTGAAGGCCGAGCATGGCATGGGGCATGGGCATGCGAATGCTGTGGTGGCGTTTTGCTTGGGGCGGAAGCGCTGAGCGTTAACAAGGTTTGCAAGTACAAGGGGACCCCTACATCAACGCGTGATTGCGACAGTCAGGCCATTGGCTTTGTCTCTGCTGCACCAAATATAGAGCCCACATACGGCACCCCCAGCGCCCGCATACGCTTAGCCATACACAAAACCGCATGGTCTTTGCTCAGCAAGCCTGCTTGGTGCGCCAGTGCCAGGTCGATAAAGCGCTGGTCGTCCGGGTCTTTGCAGCGTAGCGGGGCGCGCGGGGCTACTTCCACTGGGTGGCTGTGCGTGTCGAAGTCGCGCAGTAAATCATCGGCGCTGCGCTGGTAAAAGTCCATGCGCTTGGCGATATGCGGGTAGGCCAGCACCCGGGCCAGTTCCTCGCGCATGGGCGCGGTGCTGATCCAGCGGATGCGCGCTTGTGCCAAGGCTTCGCGCAGCGGTTGGGCGGCGGGGTCGGCAAAGAGAAAAACATCGAGCACGATATTGGTGTCCAGCACCCACAGTGGGCGCAGTGCTGTCTCGGTGGGTGCGGTTGGCTGGCTCAACTACGCGCTCGCGAGGTGGGCTAGGGTCGCCGCCGGCGCAGAGGTTTCGGTTTTCGCGCTTTGCCCTGAAGTGCTTAGGTGTGTTGCCATGCAATAGTGCAGCGCCGTGTCAGGCTTTGCTTTGCGCTTGGTCCGGAGTCGCTGCGGGCTCCATCTTGCTTTTGTCCATACGCCCTGCCACCAGGTCAAATTTGAACAATCGGCATTCGATAGGCCCGTTCCACAGCGGCACGCGGCGCGATTCTTTCAGGCGCATCTTGCCCGGCAGCTTCAGGTCTGGCGTCAGCACCCAGGCGCTCCAGCCACTGAAGTGCTTTTTCCAGTGGCTGGCCAGTTGGTTAAAGAAGGCACCGCCTTCTTCGGTCTGTGCCACTTCGCGCGCACCAAAGCGCGCGCCTTCGCCGGCCACGCCGCCCACTTCAATTCGCTCGCCATAGGGCGGGTTGAGCAGCATGACGCCGCCGCCTTCGATGGGCGGCATGCGTTGCAAAGCGTCGCCACCGCGAAAGCTGATGACCCCAGCCACACCGGCGCGCTGCGCATTGCGCTCTGCAAAATCGGCCATGCGGTGCGACACATCGCTGCCGTAAATCAAGGGCGCGTCGCCCGGTTCGGGGTGGATGATGCGCGCTTTCGCTTCCTCGCGGATGGCCTGCCACACATGGGCCTGAAAGGGCAGGTATTTCTCAAACGCAAACTGGCGCAACAGGCCGGGCGGAATATTGCAGGCGATTTGCGCCGCTTCAATCGCCACCGTGCCGCTGCCGCAGCAGGGGTCGTACAGGGGCAGCAAATCAGCGTCGCCATCGGCCCAGCCGCTGGCGGCGATCATGGCGGCGGCCAGGGTTTCTTTGAGGGGCGCGTCGCCCGTGTCTTCACGCCAGCCGCGTTTGAACAGGGCTTCGCCGGAGGTGTCGATATACAGGGCGCACTGGTCGGTGGTCAGGTGCGCAAAGATGCGCACATCCGGCCAGCGGGTGTTCACGTCCGGGCGCACGCCCTGGGCTTTGTCGCGAAAGCGGTCGCACACCGCGTCTTTGATTTTGAGGGCTGCAAAGTTCAGCGAGGTCAGCGGGCTGTGCTGCGCCGTCACTTCCACTTTGATGCTTTGTTTGGGTGTGAACCAAATTTCCCAGGCTACCGCAGCGGCGGCGCGGTACAAGTCCTGCTCGCTGCGGTAGTCCGTCAGGGACAGCTGCACCATCACCCGCTGCGCTAAGCGGCAATGCAGGTTCAGCAGCAGCACCGCGCGCCAGGAGCCTTGCAGCATCACGCCGCCACGCCAGCGCTGAATGGACTGCGCGGGCAAATCGGTAATCGTTTGCACCTCGCCGCACAAGTAGTCTTCCACGCCGGCGGCGCAGGGTAAAAATATCTGTAACTGGTTCATGCCGTGGTGCTGCGCCGGGGCGCGTTGTGGAGTGCGTGGTGGGGTGCGCTCACAGCGCTTTGCGCAAGCTGGCCGGTGCGATTTTCAGGCCTTCGCGGTATTTGGCTACGGTGCGGCGCGCGCACTCAATGCCTTGCTCTTTGAGCATCTCGGACAACTGGTTGTCACTGAGCGGCTTTTTCGGGTTTTCGGCCTGGATAAATTGCTTGATGATGGCGCGCACCGCCGTGCTGGAGGCACTGCCGCCGGACTCGGTATCCAAGCCGGAGCCAAAAAAATATTTTAATTCAAACGTCCCATAGGGCGTGGCCATGTACTTGGCGGTGGTGACGCGGCTAATGGTCGATTCATGCAGGCCTAGCTCTTCGGCAATCTCGCGCAATACCAGCGGACGCATGGCCAGTTCGCCATGGGTAAAGAAGTTTTTTTGCCGCTCCACCACCGCGGTGCTGACGCGCAAGATGGTGTCAAAACGCTGCTGGATGTTTTTGATAAACCAGCGCGCCTCTTGCAAGCGTTGCTGCAAACCGGCATGGCTGGAGCTGGCTTTGTGGTTGCGCAGCACATTGGCGTAAATATCGTGCACCCGCAGGCGCGGCATCACGTCCGGGTTGAGCTGTACCCGAAAGCGCGGCGTCATGCCTTCTTTGTGGATGGCGGTCACCAGCACATCGGGCACGATGATGTTGCGCTCCACATCGACAAAACGTCGGCCCGGCTTGGGCTCTAGTCGTGTAATCAGCGCAATCGCTTCGCGCACCAGGCTGTCGCTGCCCACGCTGAGTTGCACCAGGCGTTTGATATCGCGTCGGGCCAGCAAATCCAGGGGCTGCTGACAAATACGCAGTCCCACTTCCAGCACCTCGGCGCGGTGGCGCAGGATGGCGGTCTCGTCGTCGTCATCTGCCGGGTCTACGGGGTAGTCGTCCTCGTCCAACTCGGCGCGGCAACTGGCCAACAGGGCGGCAATTTGCAAGCGCAGGCATTCGCCCAGGTCGCGCGCGCCCACGCCCACCGGCTCCAGGCTGTGCAAGAGCCCAAGCGCCACGGTGAAGTGGTGCACCAGGTCTTCCACCTGCTCATAGTCATCACCGGCCAGACCCTGGGCCAGGCTTTCTAAGGTGTCCTCTAGGTAGCCGTCGTCATTGAGCGACTCAATCAAAAAGCGCAGCGCGGCTTGGTCGCTGTCGCTTAATCGCAAGCGCAGCGCCTGACGGTGCAAATGCGCTTGCAAGGACTCTTGCACCCGCGCCAGTTCGGTGGCGTCTTTGTCTTCGTCGTCGCCCAGGTTGTTGGATTTGGCTTTGGCGTCCCCGCCCCACTCGCCGTCGTCGGGGGTGGTTTCGGTGGTGCCGTCGCCTTCCCAACTGATCGCATCGTCGCCGCCCGGTTCGGCCGATAGCGGCGTGGCTTCCTCGTCGCGTGTGCCGTCGCTCGTTACCGTGTTGCTGTAATCGCTGACCGTGGGCGCGGGCACTTCGCTGAGTCGGTCGCCCTGGCTCACCAAGCTATCGGCCTGCTCTAAGCCGAATTGCTCGCGCTCGGCGGCTTCGTGGTCCATTTCCAGAAAGGGATTGGCTTCGAGCATTTGCTCGATTTCCTGCGACAACTCCAGGGTGGAGAGTTGCAGCAGGCGTATCGACTGCTGCAACTGGGGCGTGAGCGCCAGATGCTGTGAGACGCGTAGCGACAGGCCTTGTTTCATGGCCTCACATCCTGAAGTTTTCGCCCAGATAGACGCGCCGCACATCGGCGTTCTCGACGATCTCGGACGGCAGACCCTGGGCCAGAACCCGGCCCTCGCTGATGATGTAGGCGTGGTCGCAAATACCCAGGGTTTCGCGCACGTTGTGGTCGGTGATCAAGACGCCAATATTGCGGCTCTTGAGGAAATTGATGATGCGCTGAATCTCAATCACCGCAATCGGGTCGATACCGGCAAAGGGCTCGTCCAGCAGAATAAAGCGCGGCTGCGTCGCCAGCGCGCGGGCGATCTCCACGCGGCGGCGCCCGCCGCCCGACAGCGAGAGCGCGGGCGATTGGCGCAAATGCTCGACCCGCAAATCCTGCAACAAAGCCGTGAGCCGCGATTCGATGTCCGCCTTGGAGAAGGCTTTGCCCTTGGCATCGCGCTGCAACTCCAGCACCGCGCGCACATTGTCTTGCACATTGAGCTTGCGAAAAATCGAGGGCTCTTGCGGCAAATAGCCCAGGCCCAAACGCGCGCGCCGGTGAATCGGCATGTGCTCTATAGGTTGACCATCGATAGTGATGCTGCCGGCACTGGCGCGCAGCAGGCCGACGATCATGTAAAAAGTAGTGGTCTTGCCCGCGCCATTGGGACCGAGTAAACCCACCACCTCGCCGGTGCGCAGCGACATGGACACGTCTTGCACCACTTTGCGGGCGCCATAGTACTTTTGCAGGTGGCCCGCTTCCAGCACGCCGATCGCTGTGTTGTGTGCCGCCTCCGCCTGGGTCGCCTGGGCGCCAATTTGCAGCACGGAAGCGCTATCGGATTTCATGGGGTTTTGGCCGGGTTGTTTTCCGGCTTGGGCGTGATCACAGCCCGCACGCGGCCCGGTGCGGCACCTGCCGCGCTGCCATCGACCGAGAATTTTTCGGTAGTGTTTTCGTAGTTGATGATGGCGCCCGTCACTTCGTCGGCCAGGGTGCTGCCCCGAAAGCGGCGCATGACTGCATTGGTTTCAAAGCGCACCGTATCGGCCTTGCCGTTGTAAATCAGGGTTTCGGCTTCGCCCTCGATAAATTCGTCCAGGCCTTCGCGCTTTTGCCGGAAAAAAGCGCGCTCTTTGGGGGTGCCGGTGACGGTGCCAAATTGGTTGCCTTCGGGGTCTTGGCGTACTTCGACTTTGGCGCCGCGGATTACGATAGTGCCTTTGGTGGCCACGACTTTGCCGCTAAACACCGTGATTTGCTGCGCATCCTCGTAGCGCATGCTGTCGGACTCTATTTGCATGGGCTTGTTGCGGTCGGCTTTTTCAGCCCAAGCGCTTGGCAGCAGCCCGGCGCCAAGCAATGCGCAAAGGATTAAAGTGGGATTCATAAAGGCACGAAAATTGCTGAAAGCATGATTCGTGCATTCTAGCCATCGCATTTTAAAAGACCAAGTGTCTTTGGCCTGAGTTGTGAAGAAGTTTTGCCGCATTGCACCGCGCAGTGGCTTTAGGCGCGCCGCCCGCGCAGATCATCCACCAGCGATTGCACCACCAGCAGCGCCCGATCCATGCTGCGCGCCATGGTGCCGTCGGTATAAAACTGCCCGCCTACGCCTAGGGCCGGCACGCCTTCCACCTTGTAGGCGCTTTGCATTTGTGAGCCTTTTTGCGCTTTGGTGACTACGCCAAAGGAGTTGTACTCTTTCACAAACGTGGCCTTATCAACGCCGTTTTTACCCACCCATTCGACAATGGCCTCGGCCTTGGACAGGTTGAGCTTGTCCACATGGATGGCAGCAAATACCTTGGCGTGCAGCTTGTCGAGCAGACCCAAGGATTCCAGGGTGTAAAACAGTTTTTGCTGCGGCACGAAGCTGTCATTGAAAGCCACCGGCGCGCGCCGGAAAGCGACGTCTTTGGGCAGTTTTTTCACCCAATCGGCCAGCATGGGTTCAAAAGCATTGCAGTGCGTGCAGTTGTACCAAAAGAACTCCACCACTTCGATTTTTCCGGCCGGCGCCTCCACCGGCGCGCGCGCATCGAGCACCTGGTAGTCCGTGCCGGCCACCGGCTTTTTGAATTGGGCCAAGGCAATGGCCGGTGCCTGCAAGGCGATCAAGCCCGCTATGGCTTGTTGTCCAAAATTACGCCGGGTGGGTGTCATACATGCTCCGAAAAAATAATGATTGCGCCAACGCCCCTGCTAGCGCTGCACTTTGATCAGCACCGTGTCGGTGCCAGCCTTGTCCAATTTGTCTTTGCTGCGTTCGGCGTCTTCGATCTTTTCAAACGGGCCCACGCGCACGCGGTAAATCGGGCGCCCGCCTTGCTCGCGCTCAGTCACCGCCGCTTCTACGCCCGTCAGCGAGAGCTTGGCGCGCTGGCTTTGTGCATCGTCCATCGCTCGAAAAGCGCCCACTTGCACGTAATAAAAAATTTGGCCCGTTGGCATGGCCGCAGACGCAGCTTTGGCATTGGCCAGGGCGCCGATGGGGTCTGCGGCGGCCGCTGGTGGCGTAGGCGTTGCGGTGGTGGTCGGCGTGGCTGGTGCCGGTGCCGGTGTGGGCGCCGGCGGCACGACGCCGCTTGCGGCATCTGCGGGGGCCGCGGCTTTGGGTGCCGGTTTACCGGTAATCAGGGCATTGGGATCCCAGTCCTTGTTCTTTTTGGCTTCAGTATCGTTTTGGTCGGCGCTGCGGGTCTGGCCTTTGCTCAAAAATGGCAGGGGCACTTTGGTGACGTAAAGCGCTATGCCAAAGGCAATGCCCAGGCCGATCACCAGTCCCAATACAAAACCCAAAAAGGTTCCGCCGCGTTGTCTTTGCATGTCTTGCTACCTTGAATAACTACATTTTGCGCGGTGCGCTTACCCCCAGCACCGCCAGGCCATTGTGCAATACCTGCGCCGTCGCGGCCACCAGCGCCAGCCGCGCCAGGCGCACCGGCTCCTCGTCCACCAAGATGCGCTCGGCATCGTAATAGCTGTGGTAGCAAGCGGCCAGCTCGCGCAGGTAAAAAGTCACGTCGTGCGGCGCAAAGTCCAGCGCGGCAGCGCCCAGCATATCGGGGTATTTGGCCAGTAACAGCATTAGCGCCTGGGCTTGTGGGCTGGTCAGTGGGCCCAGGTCGGCGCTCGCCAGCTGCGCGCTGTCGCCGCCCCAGGCCGCCAGCACCGAGCAAATGCGCGCATGCGCGTACTGCACGTAATAAACCGGGTTGTCATTGTTTTTGGCCACCGCCAGGTCCACGTCGAAGGTGTATTCGGTATCGGGCTTGCGGCTGAGCAGGAAAAAGCGCACCGCATCGGCGCTGGTCCATTCAATCAGGTCACGCAAAGTGACATAGCTGCCGGCGCGTTTGGAAATCTTGACTTCCTCGCCGCCGCGCACTACCCGCACCATGGTGTGCAGCACATAGTCCGGGTAGCCCTGCGGTATGCCGACACCGGCTGCCTGCAAACCGGCACGCACGCGGGCAATCGTGCCGTGGTGGTCCGTGCCTTGGATGTTGACCACCTTGCTAAAACCGCGCTCCCATTTGGCGATGTGGTAGGCCACGTCCGGCACAAAATAGGTGTAGCTGCCGTCGCGCTTTTTCATGACGCGGTCTTTGTCATCGCCGTAGTCGGTCGAGCGCAGCCACAAGGCGCCGTCTTGCTCGTAGGTCTTGCCGGCCGCTTGCAGTTTTTCGACCGTGGCCGCTACCCGCCCGCTGCTGTACAAGCTGCTCTCCAGGTAGTAGTTGTCAAAGTGCAGGGCGAAGGCTTTGAGGTCCAGGTCCTGTTCGCGGCGCAAATAGGCCACGGCAAATTCGCGGATGTTGTTGAGGTCTTCCGTATCGCCGCTGGCGGTAAATTGCCGGTCATCCGACACCACCGTCTTGGCGGCTTTGAAATCTTCGGCAATGTCGGCGATGTAATCGCCGTTGTAAAAACCCTTGCTCGCCGGGTCATCGGGGTCGGTGGGCCAGCCTGGGTCGCCAGGGCGCTGGCCGCGCGCGCGTAGCTGGGTGCTGGTGGCCAGGGTGTTGATTTGCACACCCGCGTCGTTGTAATAAAACTCGCGGTACACGTCCCAGCCCTGGGTGTGGAGCAAATTGCAAATTGCATCGCCCAGCGCCGCCTGGCGGCCATGGCCGACATGCAAAGGCCCGGTCGGATTGGCTGACACAAACTCCACCAGCACGCGCTGCCCGTTTGGCTGGTGCGTGCCAAAGCCGGCTTTGCTTTGCAAAACATCGCGTACGACTTCTTGCTTGGCGCTAGGGAGCAGGCGCATATTGATAAAGCCGGGCCCGGCAATGTCAATGTCCTGCACCCACTGCGCAAAAGCGGCTTGCGCCAGCAGCAGGTCGCGCAATTGCTCGGCGACCTGGCGCGGATTGCTTTTGAGGGGTTTGGCCAACTGCATGGCTGCGGTGCTGGCGAAGTCGCCATGGGCGGCGACTTTGGGCGATTCAAGGGCTGCTTGGCTGCCTGCGCCGGGGAGCAGGGTTTCCAGCGCAGCGGCCAGCGCTGCCAGAAGTTCGGATTTGACGGAGGGCATGGCGGCGATTTTAGGGGGAGGTCCTTGCCGCTTGGGCGGCGCTGGGCGACGGATATGGCTTTTGCTTGTGCGTCCTCAAGAATTAGGAACCTAGGTGTCAGCGCCCCTGTGCTTTGTTACGCAGCCGTTGTATGCTGGAGTCGGCAGCGAGGATTGCTGTCGCCGCGCAGGCGGTTTGTTGATTTAACTCAAGGAGGTTTGTATGAAAAATAAATTTGTGACGCTATCCCTTTGCTTGGCTTTCGCTGGAGGCAGCGCAGTTGCCGCCAGCGACCAGCAAAATAAAATGGGCAGCTGCAATGCCGAAGCTAAAACCAAAGAGCTCAAAGGCGACGAGCGCAAAAAGTTCATGAGCGAGTGCTTAAGCGCCAAGGCACCGGAACCTGCCGCATCCGAAGCCGGCACGACGCAGCAAAACAAAATGAAGAGCTGTAACGCCGACGCTAAGACCAAAGAGCTCAAAGGCGACGAGCGCAAAAAATTCATGAGCGAATGTCTGAAGGCCAAATAAATCCCATTGCAAGCGCACATGATCTGCTTAAGCCTTGATAAAGAGGCTTAAGCTGGCCAAAGAGTTTTTCCCGGTCGGCTATACGATTTGTTATCTTGCGGCACCTGTCGCCGGATGCCCCTCAAGCAGCGGCGCATGCAAATGCCTCGCTGTTCTTATTTCTAGGAAGTCCAAACCATGGGCAAGACCATTCTTATCACCGGCGCCGGCACGGGCATTGGCCGTGACGCCGCGTTTGCCCTGGCTGCACGCGGCCACCAGGTGCTGGCCACCACGATCAACGAAGACCAAGCCCAGGCCTTGCGCCAGGAGTGCGCTGCGCGCGCCGTAGCTATGGAAGTCTTCAAGCTGGACATCACCGACGCCCAAGACCGCTCGCTGATCGCTGGGCGCGAGATTGACGTCTTGGTGAATAACGCCGCTTTGGGCGAATCGGGCTCGCTGGCCGAAGTGGATATAGAGCGGGTGCGCCGCATTTTTGAGGTGAATCTGTTTTCCACCCTGGCGCTTACGCAGGTGGCGCTGCGGGGCATGATCGCACGCCAGCGGGGCACCGTGGTGTTTATCAGCTCGATAGCCGGGCGCGTGCCTTTTCCATTTTTGATGCCCTATTCCATGACCAAGTTCGCGCTATCCGCAGCGGCAGCGGGCTTGCGCGCCGAAATGGACCAACTGGGCAAAGGTGTTGCGGTCTGCGTGGTCGAGCCCGGCGCCATCCACACCGGCTTTAACCAAAGCATGGCCGCCAGCAAATACGCTTGGATGGGCCCAGATTCTTACTTTCACGACCAGAAAGAAAAAATGCAGGCCGAAGAAAAGCGCACCTTCAGCTTTTTAGAAGCCAAGACTACAGATTCGGTGGTCGCAGCCATCGTGAAAGCTAGCGAAGCGAAGCGCCCGCGCCTGCGCTATGTGGCGCCGTGGATACAAGGTTTTGGCGTGCGCATGGCGCGTATCTTTGGCGTGTAGGTGCTTTAGTAGGCGCTCAACCCAGCGCAGCGTCTGTGGGCGCGGGGTGGTTTGAGGGTGGGCGGGGCGCTTGAATAAAGTAGCGCCTTACCAAGGCAGGCTCAGCGCAATGCCCACGAACACCGTAAAGCCCAGCCAGTGGTTTTGCCTGAAGGCAGTAAAGCAGTTGTCACGCTCGCGCAAGCGAATCAGCCGGTAATGCCAAAGCGCTTGCACCGCTGCGACGGCTAAGCCGACGATCCAAGCGGGATAAGTTAAGGCCTGCGCCAGCACTGCGCCCCAAATGCCGAGGTAAGCGGCATAAAAAAACATCACTGCTGCCACGTCCCAGCGTCCCAGGGTGATGGCCGAGGTGCGTATGCCAATGTGGAGGTCATCGTCCCGGTCCACCATGGCGTATTGGGTGTCATAGGCCAGTACCCAAAACAGATTGCCTAAGAGCAGCAGCGCCGCCGTCCAGGGTACTGCGCCTTGCACTGCGCTATAGGCCATGGGAATGCCAAAGCTGAACGCCACCCCCAACACCGCCTGCGGCATAGACACGATGCGTTTGGCATACGGGTAGGCAATTGCCACCGCCAGGGCTGCAAACGATAAATAGATGGTGGCGGTATTGGTCGTCAGCACCAGGCCAAAGGCCAGCAAAGCCAGCACCGCGCCCACCGCCAGCGCTTCGCGCGCTTGCAGCCGGCCACTGGTTACCGGGCGCTGCGCGGTGCGGCGCACATGGCGGTCAAACTCGCGGTCGGCCACGTCATTGATGCAACAACCGGCGCTGCGCATCAGCACCGTACCCAGCGTGAACACCAGCAGCAAATGCCAACCCGGAAAGCCCCCGGCCGCCAGCCACAAAGCGCTGAGCGTGGGCCACAGCAGCAGCAGCCAACCGGCAGGCCGATTCCAACGGATGAGATCCAGGTACAAAGCCAAACGCGCACGCCATACGGAGGTTGCGGGCATGAGCTCAGAGGTGTCCATAGATGCAGCAGGCGTGACGGCCCGGCTATTTAAGACAGCCGCGTCACACCTGGCAGTTCGCAGGCATAGACGGCATTGCGCAAGGAGGCGATGGCTTCGTAGCGGGTAAAGCTGCGCCGCCAGGCCAGCACCACGCGGCGGGTGGGTGGGGCGATGCCTTTGCCGTCTTGCACCGGCAAGTATTTGACAAACAATTTGGCGTCGCGCCGCTTGGGCGCTTGCAAGGCCTGCGCGGGCACGCTCAGCCGCGGCACCAAAGTGATGCCCATACCGGCGGCCACCATGTGTTGGATGGTCTCCAGCGAGGAGCCTTCAAAGCTTTTGCGTATGCCTTCGGTGTCGCTGGAAAAGCGTGCGAATTCGGGGCAGACTTCCAGCACATGGTCGCGAAAGCAGTGGCCGTTGCCCAGCAGCAGCATGGTTTCGTTTTTTAACTCCTGCGCTGTCACATGGTCTTGTTTGGCCAGCGGGTGGCTGCTGGGCACGGCGGCAAAAAAAGGCTCGTCGTACAAGGGCGCAATGGCCAGCCCGGTGTCGGGAAAGGGTTCGGCCAATATGGCGCAATCGATTTCGCCGGTGCGCAGCATCTCCAGCAGTTTGACGGTGAAGTTCTCTTGCAGCATCAGCGGCATTTGCGGCGTGCGGGTGATGACCTGGCGCACCAAGTCCGGCAGCAAATAGGGGGCAATGGTGTAAATCACGCCCAGCTTGAGCGCACCTGCCAGCGGGTCTTTGCCGCGCTTGGCGATGTCTTTAATGTGTGCCGCCTGCTCCAGCACGCTTTGCGCCTGACGCACGATTTCCTCGCCCAAGGGGGTGACGTTGACCTCGTTAGCGCTGCGTTCAAACAGCTTGACGTCCAGCTCTTCCTCCAATTTCTTGACTGCCACGGATAGTGTGGGCTGCGACACAAAACAGGCATCGGCGGCCTTGCCGAAGTGGCGTTCGCGTGCCACAGCCACGATGTATTTGAGTTCGGTCAGCGTCATCCGCGCATTATCCGCGCAGGGCCGCGGCGGTCTTCAGCCTTCAGGCCTTCAGGAATTCGGCCTTGCTGCCCAGCCAGCGCTGCACATGCTTGACGGCCAGCGCCGGGTGGCGCTCCAGCAGTACAGGCGCTTCTTTGCGCGCCCATTCAAGCAGCGCAGAATCCTGCGCCAGATCGGCAAAGCGCAGCATTTGGTCGCCGGACTGGCGCGCGCCCAAAAACTCGCCCGGGCCTCGAATCTCCAGGTCGCGGCGGGCGATTTCAAAACCATCGCTGGTTTCCACCATGGCCTTGAGACGCTCGCGCGCGGCCTCGCCCAATCGCGGCGCTTCGCCGGTCGAATAAAGCAGCAAACAGGCCGAAGCCGCCGCGCCGCGGCCCACGCGACCACGCAATTGGTGTAGCTGCGACAGTCCAAAGCGCTGCGCGTTTTCGATCACCATCAGCGAGGCATTGGGCACATCGACGCCTACTTCAATCACGGTGGTGCTGACCAGTACGCAGATCTGGCCTGCGACAAACTGCGCCATCACGGCTTTTTTCTCGTCTGGCAGCAGACGCGAGTGCAAGAGGCCGACCTGGTGTGTACCGCCAGGCGCCTCTAAGGCAGTGCTGAGTTCAGCGTGGGTGGCGGTGGCATTGCTGAGGTCGAGCATCTCGCTCTCTTCAATCAGCGGGCACACCCAATACACCTGCCGTCCTTGCGCTACCTGCGCGCGTATGCGCTTTATCACCTCGGCGCGCCGGTTTTCAGCCAGCACTTTGGTCACGATGGGCGTGCGTCCCGGCGGCAATTCGTCCAGCGTGGATACGTCCAGGTCGGCGTAATAGCTCATGGCCAGGGTGCGCGGTATGGGCGTGGCCGTCATCATCAGCAAATGCGGCTCCATGGCTTCGTGCTGCAATTTGCTGCGCAACGCCAGACGCTGGGCGACGCCAAAGCGGTGTTGTTCATCGATCACCGCCAGCGCCAAATTTTTGAAATGCACCTTGGTCTGAATGATGGCGTGCGTGCCCACCACCAACTGCGCTTTGCCGCTTTCAATCATTTCCAGCATGGCGCGCCGCTCTTTGGTTTTTTGCGAGCCGGTCAGCCAGGCGGTGCTTATGCCCAAGGGCTCCAGCCAGCCCAGCAGTTTGCGGAAATGCTGCTCGGCCAATATTTCGGTGGGCGCCATCAACGCGCACTGCCAGCCTGCGTCTATGCACACGGCTGCTGCCAGCGCAGCGACTACGGTCTTGCCTGCGCCTACATCGCCTTGCAGCAGACGGTGCATCGGCGTGTGGCGCGCCATGTCCAAAGCGATCTCGTCGCTAACACGCGCCTGCGAACCGGTCAGGGTAAAAGGCAGAGCGGCGTGCAGGCGCTGGCGTAGCGCAGTGGGACCGGCGTCGGGCAGCAGCACGGGCGCACGCAAGGCAGCGCGGGCGCGGCGGGCTTGCAGTTGCGAGAGCTGTTGCGCCAGCAATTCCTCAGCCTTCAGGCGCTGCCAAGCGGGGTGGCTGTGGTCCATCAAGGTGTCGATGGCCACGTCCGGCCGCGGGTGGTGCAAAAACGCCAGCGCCTCGTGCAGTGTCCACAAGCCGCCTTGGGCCTGCGGGTTGAGCGGACTCAGATCGCCGGGGGGAAAGGTGTCGGACAGTTCAGCGCGTGCCAGCCCGCCGAGCACTGCCTTGCGCAAATAGGCTTGCGGCAGACCGGCCACCGTGGGGTATACCGGCGTGAGCGCGCTGGGCAGCTCGCCGCCGGCGGGGCGCGCCGTGGGGTGCAGCATGGTCCAACCGGCAAAGCCGCCTTTGACTTCGCCCCTTATGCGCAGGCGCTGACCCGGCGCCAGCGCTTTTTGCATCGACGGGTAAAAGTTGAAAAAGCGCAGCGTGCAGGTATCCGAGCCGTCGTCCACGGTTACCACCAGCTGGCGGCGCGGGCGGTAGCTGACATCCTGGTGCGTCACCTGCGCTTCGATTTGCAGGGTATCGCCCTCGCGCGCGTCGCGCAGCTTGAGGATGCGCGTCTCGTCCTCGTAGCGCAGTGGCAGGTGCAGGGCCAGGTCGATATCGCGCAGCAGCCCCAGTTTTTCCAGCGCCTTTTGCGGCGCGGACTTGGGCGCAGGCGCTTGCGCTTTGCGGTCGGCGGGGGGGCTCATGGGGCAACAATAGCAGAGCAGGCGACCAGTGCGACACCCATGCCACAATCGCGCCCTCTTTACTTGGAACGGGTCCGTCCGGCCCTCAAGCACCGTGTCTTCTACCTACACCCTCAGCGATTTTGATTTTGACTTGCCCGCGCATTTGATTGCGCAGCGACCGGCCCCGCAACGCAGCGGCTCAAGGTTGTTGGACTCAAGCCACAGCCCGCCGGCGGACCGGATTTTTCGCGACCTGCCTCAATTGTTGAGCGAAGGTGACTTGCTGGTGATGAACGACACGCGCGTGCTCAATGCGCGCTTGTTTGGCGAAAAGCCGACCGGTGGAAAGCTGGAATTACTGGTAGAGCGGGTGCTGGGCGGCAACCAGGTAGCGGCGCATATGCGGGTGAGCAAAAAGCCCGAGATCGGGGCTACCGTGGCCTTGCATAGCGCGTCTGGTTTTGCCGATGGTTTGTGTGCCACCTTGCTCGGCCGCTGGCCGGATGCGGATGGGCCGCTGTTCCGTTTCGTGCTGTCGAATAACGCGGGCGATGACCCTTACACGCTCATGGAGCGCCACGGCCATATGCCTTTGCCTGCCTATATTGAGCGCCAGCAGCAAGGCGAGAACGCCGATGCAGCGCAGGACGCCGAGCGCTACCAGACGGTCTTTGCCAAAGCGCCCGGCGCGGTGGCTGCGCCCACGGCCGCACTGCATTTTGACGAGGCCTTATTGGCAGCTTTGCAAGCGCGCGGCGTGCGCACGGCTTACGTCACGCTGCATGTGGGCGCGGGCACCTTCCAGCCGGTGAAAACCGAAAACCTGGCCGAGCACCGCATGCATAGCGAGTGGTACCAGGTGCCGCCCGAGACGCAGCAAGCGATTGCCGATTGCAAAGCGCGTGGCGGCAGGGTGGTGGCCGTGGGCACGACCACGGTGCGCAGCCTGGAGTCCTGGGCCCCAACCGGTCAGGCCCAGGGCGACACTCGGATATTTATTACGCCGGGCTTTGTGTTCCAGCAGGTAGATTTGCTGGTGACCAACTTTCATTTGCCCAGATCCAGCCTGATGATGCTGGTCAGCGCTTTCGCTGGCTATGAACCTATCCGTGCCCTGTACCGGCACGCGATTGCGCAGGAATACCGGTTTTTCAGTTACGGCGACGCGATGCTGTTGGCGCGGGCCACGCAAGCATCGGCTTAGGTCTTTGGGAAGTAGTGCACCCCCACCAAGCCTTGGTAATCGGCGTCCTGCGTCCAGAAAGTAGCTCCGAATTCCTGCGCCATGCTGTACATCGCAGCGTCGGCCATGGCCAGTTGATGGCGCACCGCGATCTGCGATGCGGCTACTGCGCGGGCGTCGGTGAAATCCAGTACGCGGCCCAGGCGCATGACGTTCAGGCAGCGCTCCACCAGATCGGCAGCCAGGCGGCGGCTGAGTACTTTGTGGACTTCAAATA
>CANNEW010000034.1 GCA_947503685.1 Comamonadaceae bacterium
CGCCGCTGACCGCGCTCAATGAAACGCTGATCATGCTGGTGGTCTTGGCGCTGATCGACGTCGTGATGATCTCCAACCTGCTCATCATGGTCATTGTGGGCGGCTACGAGACCTTTGTCAGCCGCATGCACCTGGAAGGCCATGCCGACCAGCCCGAGTGGTTAGACCATGTCAATGCTTCAGTGCTCAAGGTCAAGCTGGGCACGGCCATTATCGGCATTAGCTCCATCCATTTGCTCAAGACCTTTATCAACGCTGCCAACTACGAGCCCAAAGTCTTGATGTGGCAAACCATCATTCATGTGACGTTTTTGCTCAGCGCGCTGGCGATTGCCTATACCGACAAAATTTTGAACACGACCCACAAGGCCTCGCACTAAGCCATAGGCGCCGGGTCGGCTGGCAGCGTGCAGTTGACTGGGGCGGATTAAAACTGGTCCGGGTTTTTGCCCTTGAATGGCGCGTAAAAAGCCTTGATGCGAACCATATCGGCTTCGATGTCGCCGGTGGGCTCAAATGCCGGGCCGAGGCCGCTGACCTTATTGCCGTAGTCCAGAAATGACATCACGATAGGCACTTGCGCGCCCAGAGCGATGTAATAAAAGCCGGTTTTCCAGTAGCGTACTTTGCTGCGCGTGCCTTCAGGGGGCACCACCAGTTGCAAGGGCCCGTTTGCCGACTTCAGGGCCTCTGCCGAGGCTGCCACCAGATTGTTGGCGTTGGCGCGCTCCACCGCGATGCCGCCTAGCCAGCGCATCAGTGGCCCAAAAGGGAAGCGGAAAAGTTGCACCTTGCCCATCCAGTAAATATTCAGGCCCAGCGCGAAGCTCACCATCAACATATAGGGCAAATCCCAGTTACTGGTGTGGGGCGCGGCGATCAAAACGCTTTTGCGCCCATTGGGCGGCAGTTCGCCCACAATTTTCCAGCCCGTAGCCCTCAAAAAACTTATCGAAATGACACGTAATAGGGTGTTAACCACCGGTGTATCAAAAATTGTGCGATGCATCGGCGGCCTGTTCTGTGGTTTGAAAGCTAGGGGGGAGGAGCGACCTCGTGGTCACCATCATGGCGGTGGGCGGGGTCCACATGGGTCATGAGATTGAGTACGCGGTGGCGCTGCATGACGGCCTGGCGCGCTGCTACGGCAATGTTGTGGCCCTCTTCGACGGTGAGCATGGCATCGACTTCGATATGCGCGTCGGCCACTACCATATCGCCCATCTTACGGGTGCGTACATCATGCACACCGGCCACGCCGGGCGTGTCCAGCAGGGTTTGGCGGATGGCCTGTACTTCATCCTCGTCCACCGCCCGGTCCATCAGGTCGTGCAAGGCGTCCCAGCCAAAGCCCCAGCCCATTTTGGCGACCATCAGGCCCACAATCAGCGCCGCAATCGGGTCCATGAGCGGGTAACCCATCAGGTTGCCGATTAAGCCCAAAGCCACCACCAGGCTGGAGGCCGCATCCGAGCGCGCATGCCAGGCATTGGCCACCAGCATGCCCGATTTGACCCGCTTGGCCACGCGCAGCATGTAACGAAATAAGAGCTCTTTTGACACCAGGGCCGCTAGCGCCACCCACAAAGCCGCCACATGGGCAGTGGGGATGGATTCGGGGGTTTGCAATTTGCCCACTGCCGACCAGACCATGCCTACGCCCACAACCAAAAGCAAGAGGCCCAGCGCCAGCGATGCCGCATTTTCAAAACGCTGGTGGCCGTAGGGGTGGTCTTCGTCGGCGTCCTTTTGGCTGTGTCTTCCCGCCAGCAGCACCACAAAGTCCGCCACCAAATCCGAGAGCGAATGGATGCCGTCCGCCACCAGGCCCTGGGACTTCGCCCCGATACCGACCACGATTTGCACACTGGAGAGCAGCACGTTGACGACCACGCTCACCCAGGTACTGCGCGACGCCGCCGCCGTGCGTTGCGCCGGTGTGTACGTGCTGTGTTCGGAGTCGTCGTCTATTTCGGTGAAGTTCATAGTGGCTTAGCAAGCGCCACAGTGACGGCCCGCAAAGGCTCGCCGCTCGGGGTTTCCAACCTGCTTGCTGCGCCAGAGCTTAGCAGTGTTGCTTGACGGGGGCCTTTCACCCCAGGTGCTTGCCAACAATCCCCGCCAGTTCAAACATATTGATGCTGGGTTTGCCAAATACCGCCTGCAATTTGGCGTCGGCCAGGATGGTGCGTTTGTCCTTGGGGTCTTGCAGTCCCTGGGCTTTGATGTAGTCCCACAGCTTTTTAACCACTTCGGGCCGCGACACCGCCTCACCGCCAATGACGGCCGCCAAGGCCGCACTGGGCGCCTTGCCTGCGGCAGTGCTGGTTTTACGCGGCGCCTTGGGCTTGGCGGTTTTGGTCACCGCGCTTTTCTTGGCTGCAGCGCTAGCTTTTTTGGCCGCCGCTTTCGCCGCAGGCGATGCCGCCACAACGCGGCTGCGCGCCGCAGCGGCTTTGGCCACCGCACCGGGACGCGGCGGGAATTTGCTAGGCGCAAACTCAAAATTCACTTTGCCTGCCTCAGCGTCCCAGGCCAGCATGGCCTTGAAGGCCCGGCGCGTGCGCATGCTGACAAACTTGTCCAGCAAATCGGTTTTGCCACTGGCCAGCAGCTTGCTCATTTGCTCGCGTGCGATCGGCTGCTGCAAGATGATCTGCCCACTTTTGAAGTCGCAGTTGGGAACGGTTTGCACCAGGCTGGCTACCGCATGGTCACAGACATAGTTTTTACCGTGTTCAAACACCAGGCCGCCGGTTTGGGCACCGCACTTGGGGCAGCCACCCAGAGGCTCTTGCGCGCTGAAATCGGCGAGCTCTCCGGACTCCTGCGCGGCTTTGTCGTCGCCGAAGTCAAATTCAAGTTTGAAGTTTTTGCTGTCCTCGTCAAACTTGAGCACGATCTCCGACGTAAAAGGCCAACCCGCTTTGGAGCGAAAGCCTTCGAGCGGGCCGATTTTTTTCTCGCGCATGAATTGCTCCACTTCGGCCAGCTCAAAAGTGCGGCCTGCCGGTGTTTTGCCGAAGGAAAAACCGCAGCCCTCTTCGCTACCGGTCTTGCCGGTGCAGGCGTAGCGGCGGTAGTTTTCTTTCACGATGCCGCCGCAATTGGGACAGGCGCTTTGCAAAGTGGCGTAGTCGCCCGGAATAGTGTCGCGGTCGTATTCTTTGGCTTTTTTCACCATGCGCTCGGTCATGGCAGCGATCTCGGCCATAAAGGTCTCACGCCCCATCTTGCCCTGCTCCATCAGCGACAGTTTGTATTCCCATTCACCGGTCAGTTCGGCCTTGGACAACTCTTCCACGCCCAGGCCGCGCAAGAGCGTCATAAGTTGGAAGGCCTTGGCCGTCGGAATCAGCTCGCGGCCCTCGCGCAGCATGTATTTTTCGTTGAGCAAACCTTCAATAATGGACGAGCGCGTTGCTGGTGTGCCCAGACCTTTGTCGCGCATGGCTTCGCTGAATTCTTCGTCTTCCACCGTCTTGCCCGCGCCTTCCATGGCGCCGAGCAAAGTGGCTTCGGTATAGCGCGCCGGTGGCCGGGTTTTCAGGCCCTTGGCCTCGGCAGTGTCTGTGCGCACCTGTTCGCCCGGCTGCACCGGCACCAGGTTTTGGCCTTTGTCGCCGTCTTTGGCGTCGTCGATTTCAGCGGCGGCTTCCTTGCCATAGACCGCCAGCCAGCCGGGTTCGACCAGCACCTTGCCCGTGGTTTTGAACGGGTGGCTTTGGGCGCCCAGCGCCACGGTGCTGATGCGCGTGGTGACTTGGTATTCGGCAGCGGGGAAAAACACGGCGATAAAGCGGCGCACCACGAAGTCATAGAGCTTTTGCTCGGCATCGGACAAGCCGCTGGGCGCCTCCAACGTAGGGATGATGGCAAAGTGGTCGCTCACCTTGCTGTTATCAAACACTTTTTTGCTTGGTTTGATGTAGTGCTTGGCAATCGCGGTGCGCGCAAATGGGGCCAGGTGGCCCATGCTGCTCTTGGCGATCATGGCCATGGTGTCATTGACCGTAGCGAGGTAGTCTTCTGGCAGGTGGCGCGAGTCGGTACGCGGGTAGGTCAGGGCTTTGTGCCGCTCGTACAGGCTTTGCGCCAGCGCCAGCGTGGTCTTGGCGGAAAAGCCAAAGCGCCCGTTCGCCTCGCGCTGCAAAGTGGTCAGGTCAAACAGGCCGGGGCTGCTTTTATTACTGGGCTTGCTTTCTTCCTGCACGCTGGCGGGTTTGCCGCGTACTGCATCGGCAATCGCCTGGGCCTGTGCTTGCGACCAGAGGCGGTCTTCTTTTTTCTCGGCGTCGTCGGCATCTTTTTTATGCGCCGGGTCAAACCATTTGGCCGGGTAGCTGCCCGCCTGCGCGGCGAACTCGGCATGGATTTCAAAATAATCGCGGCTGATAAATTTGCGAATCTGCTCCTCGCGCTCCACTACCACCGACAGCGTGGGCGTTTGCACCCGGCCCACGGTGGTCAGGAAAAAACCGCCGTCGCGCGAATTGAAAGCCGTCATGGCGCGCGTGCCGTTGATGCCCACTAACCAATCAGCCTCCGAGCGGCATCGCGCAGCGTCGGCCAGGGGCTGCATTTGGGCGTTGGTGCGCAAATGCGCAAAGCCATCGCGTATGGCTTGCGGCGTCATGGACTGCAGCCACAAACGGTTGACCGGCTTACCCAATGGCTTGGCGCCGCCGGCGTATTGCTCAATCAAGCGGAAGATGAGTTCGCCCTCGCGCCCGGCGTCGCAGGCGTTAATCAGCCGCGCCACGTCTTTGCGTTTGGCGAGTTTGACGACTGCGTTGAGTCGCGTCTTGGTTTTGTCCACCGGCTTTAAATCAAAGTGCGGCGGAATCACGGGCAGATGCGCAAAACTCCATTTGCCGCGCTTGACGTCATAGGCCTCGGGCGCTTGAATTTCCACCAGATGACCCACGGCGCTGGAAACGACGTAGCTTTCGTTTTCAAAATACTCGTCGTGCTTTTCAAATTTGCCTGCGCTGCTGGTGAGCGCGCGCACGATGTCCTGGGCCACCGAAGGCTTTTCTGCAATGACCAAGGTCTTGCCTGCAATATCGTTTTTCATATGACTACAATCCGTTTCCTCGCGCACGCACGGGCGCGCACCCACACGGGCGCACACATGCGCGCCCATACGATCCACCATACCAAATTTTTCCGTGTCTCCAAAATCTGCCGCCTCGCCCCCTCAGCGCCGACTGGCAGTGCGCACCTCAGGTATCCACGGCAAAGGCGTTTTTGCATTGCGTGATTTTGCAGAAGGCGAAAGGCTCATCGAGTACCTGGGTGAAATCATCAGCTGGGAAGAAGCGCAAATACGCCACCCGCATGACCCCGCCAATCCCAACCACACGTTTTACTTCCATATTGACGATACGCGTGTGATCGATGGCCTGCAACAGGGCAATGCGGCCAAGTGGATTAACCATTCCTGCGACGGCAATTGCGAAGCTGACGAGGTACGGGGCCGCATCTTCATTAAAGCGCTGCGCAATATCCAGGCTGGCGAAGAGCTGACCTATGACTACGGCCTGGTCACCGACGAGCCACTCACCCGCAAGCTCAAGGCCGAATACCCCTGCTGGTGCGGCAGCAAGCCATGCCGGGGCACCATGCTGGCCCCCAAGCGCGCCGCCTGGCGCAAGCGCTGAGCGGTCATGGCAAGCGGCGCACCGGCTGACAAGGCATTGCGCTGGCCTGCCGAAGCGGTCTGGGAGGCTGTGGCGCCGCTGCTGCCGGGCTTTAGTGTCGAGATTCTGCCCAGCTTGCCTTCCACCAATACCGCGCTGATGGAACGTGCCCGGGCCGGCCGCGTCGAGCCCATGGCCCTGGTGGCCGAGCAACAAAGCGCTGGCCGTGGCCGCATGGGGCGGCAATGGCTAAGTGCGGCGCAGGGCACGGGCCCGCTGCCCCTGACTTTTTCTATCGGCCTGCCGCTGGCGCCCCGTGACTGGTCGGGCCTGTCGCTGGCGGTGGGCCTGGCGGTGGCGCAAAGCCTGCATGCCCAAATCCAGCTGAAATGGCCCAATGATTTGTGGCTGCACGAGCGCAAGCTCGGCGGCATCTTGATTGAAACGGCCAGCATGGGCGCGCTGCGCTACGCGGTGATCGGCATCGGTCTCAATATCGGGCCGCTCGCTGCCGAGGGTTTGCGCACCCCACCGGCCTGGCTGCAAGAGCTACTACCGGATGCCGACGCGGCGCAGGCATTTGGCCTGATTGCGCCAGCGGTGGTCAAAGCGGTCTTGGAATTTGCGGACCAAGGCCTGGGCCCTTTGCGCGGCGCTTACCGGGCGCGTGATGCGCTGCACGGGCACGAGGTCCTGTGCAGCGATGGCTGCAACGGTGTTGCGCGCGGTGTGGATGCGCAAGGCGCGTTGTTGGTGGAGACGGCGCAGGGCCTGCAAAAAATCAGCAGCGCTGAAGTCAGCGTGCGTCCTGCCTGAAGCCTAGCAAGGCGCCCCGCCCGCAGCCTAAGCGGGCGGCAGGGCGCTTGTTAGGAGCTTATTTGCTGACGACGCGGACCATTTCCAAACACTTGTTGGAGTAGCCCCATTCATTGTCATACCAGCTGACGATTTTGATAAAGGTGCCGTCTAGCGCAATACTGGCGTCGGCATCAAAAATCGAGGTGCGTGCGTCGCCCCGGAAATCGGTGGCCACCACTTTGTCTTCGGTATAGCCCAGCACGCCTTTCAAAGCGCCTTCGCTTTGGGCCTTCATTTCGGCGCAAATCTCGGCCATGGTAGCGGCATGGTTGAGTTCGCAAGTCAGGTCCACCACCGACACATCGCTGGTCGGCACGCGAAAAGACATGCCGGTGAGTTTTTTGTTGAGCTCTGGAATCACCACGCCGACCGCCTTGGCCGCGCCGGTGCTGGAGGGGATGATGTTTTCCAAAATACCGCGTCCGCCGCGCCAGTCCTTGTTGCTCGGGCCATCGACGGTTTTTTGTGTTGCGGTGGAAGCATGTACCGTCGTCATCAGGCCGCGCTTGATGCCCCATTTGTCATGCAGCACCTTGGCCACCGGGGCCAGGCAGTTGGTGGTGCAAGAGGCGTTGGACACAATGCTTTGCCCGGCGTAGCTCGCGTGGTTGACGCCATACACAAACATGGGCGTGTCGTCTTTGCTGGGTGCCGACAAAATGACTTTTTTGGCACCGGCTGCCAGGTGTTTTTCGCCGGTGGGCTTGTCCAGAAACAGGCCGGTGGCTTCAATCACCACATCGGCGCCGACCGCGTCCCACTTCAGGTTGGCCGGGTCGCGCTCTTGCGTCAGGCGTATGGTTTTGCCGTTGACGATCAGCGCGCCGTCTTTGACCGATACCTCACCGGCAAAGCGGCCATGCACGCTGTCGTAGCGCAGCATATAGGCCAGGTAATCAGGCTCGAGTAAATCATTGATACCCACGATCTCGATGTCTGAAAAGTTTTGCACCGCAGCGCGAAACACCATACGACCGATGCGGCCAAATCCGTTAATCCCTACCTTAATAGCCATTTATATTCTCCAAAAAGTAAAAAATTTTGCAAACTCAGCGCTTGCGCTGCAAAGCCGATTGCACCGTATCTGCCACGTTCTCCGGCGTGAAACCGAAGTGTTTGAATAGGGCCGGCGCGGGCGCCGACTCGCCGTAGGTGTCGATGCCCACCACCGCAGCACAGCCGTATTTCCACCAGCCGCCGCTCGAACCCATTTCGACCGCAATGCGCGGCACACCGGCGGGTAGCACACTGGTTTTGTAGGCATCGCTTTGCAGATCAAAGGTCGTGGTGCTGGGCATGGAGACCACGCGCACTGCAATCTTGCGTGCAGCTAGCAGGGCTTGCGCTTGCAGTGCGAGCTGCACTTCCGAGCCGGTAGCGATGAGTACCGCCCGGGTTTTCTTCTTCATGCCGACTTCGGAAGGCTCGGCCAGCACATAGGCCCCTTTGTTGATGGCGTCCAGGCCGCAGGCAGCAGGAGCGGCAGGGGATTCGGCTTTGGGCGCGTAGCTGATGTTTTGGCGTGACAACAACAAGGCGGTGGGCTTGTTGCGGTTTTGCAGGGCCACGGTCCAGGCCACGGCGGTCTCGGCGGTATCGGCGGGGCGCCAGACGTCCAGGTTGGGGATTAGACGCAAGGATGCTGCGTGCTCGATGGACTGGTGTGTCGGTCCGTCTTCGCCCAGGCCGATGCTGTCGTGGGTGAACACATGGATGACGCGCTTTTTCATCAAGGCGGCCATGCGGATGGCATTGCGCGAATAGTCGCTAAAAGTCAGGAAGGTGCCGCCGTAGGGGATAAAGCCGCCGTGCAGGGCAATACCGTTCATGATCGCGGCCATGCCGAATTCGCGCACGCCGTAGTTGATATGGCGCCCTCCGTGCAGTTGCCCGTTGGCGTCAGCGCTTTGCTGCAATTGTCCTTGTGCATCAAAGCGCACATTGGGCGTGGACTTGGTGTTGGTCAGGTTGGAGCCGGTCAGGTCCGCCGATCCGCCCAGTAGCTCGGGCAGGGCAGCAGTGAAATGCTCTAGTGCCAGTTGCGAGGCTTTGCGCGAGGCCACGGTTTCGGCCTTGGCATGGGCGGCCAGTACGGCGTCCACCGCAGTTTGTACAAAGCCCTTGGGCAAGTCGCCCTTCATGCGGCGCACAAACTCTTTGGCCAGGGCCGGGTGCGCGGCTTTGTAAGCGGCAAAGCGGGTATTCCATTCTTTCTCGCGCGTACGCCCGGTCGCTTTGGCGTCCCAATCGGCATAGACTGCTTTGGGCACCACGAAAGGCGGGTGGGTCCAGCCTATGGCTTCGCGGGTGAGTTTGATTTCGTCTGCGCCCAGGGGTTCGCCGTGGGCTTTGGCGGTGTTGGCGCGGTTGGGGCTGCCTTTGCCGATCGAGGTTTTGCAGACAATGAGTGTGGGCTTGTCCTTGCTGGCTTTGGCTTTTGCGATGGCATTGGATACCGCTTGGGCATCATGACCGTCCACTTTGTCGACTACGTTCCAACCATAGGCGGCAAAGCGCCGCGCGGTGTTGTCAATAAACCAGGGTGTGACCTGGCCATCGATGGAAATGCCGTTGTCGTCATACAAGGCGATCAGCTTGTTCAGCTTCCAGACGCCGGCCAGGGCGCTGGCTTCGTGACTGATGCCTTCCATCATGCAGCCGTCGCCCAAAAACACATAGGTGTGGTGGTCCACGATGGCATGGCCTTCACGGTTAAATTGCGCGGCCAGCAGTTTTTCGGCCAGGGCCATGCCCACCGCATTGGTGATGCCCTGGCCCAGCGGGCCGGTGGTGGTTTCGACACCGGGTGTGACATCCACCTCGGGGTGGCCCGCTGTTTTGCTGTGCAACTGGCGGAAGTTTTTCAGCTCAGCCATGGGTAGCTTGTAGCCCGTCAGGTGTAGCAAGGCATAGATCAGCATGGAGCCGTGGCCGTTCGACAAAACAAAGCGATCGCGGTTGGCCCAATTGGGGTTGGAGGGGTTGTGTTGCAGATGCTGGCCCCATAGCGCTAC
Organism: Comamonadaceae bacterium; assembly: GCA_947503685.1. Lineage (GTDB taxonomy): Bacteria > Pseudomonadota > Gammaproteobacteria > Burkholderiales > Burkholderiaceae_C > Allorhodoferax. Next base: position 9,515 of record CANNEW010000034.1, read on the forward strand.
TGCCATATCGGCCATGCCCATGGGTGCGCCGGGGTGACCGGAGTTGGCTTGTTGTACTGCGTCCATTGCAAGCGCGCGTATCGCGCTTGCCATTTGTTGGGAATTGGCCATTAAACGACTCCGGAAGGGGCTGGGGGCATTGCGCCGGTCAGGCGCGCGAAAAAACATTTTAGCGGTGCCGCGCCATCGCTAGCGCATGGACCTGGCGCACTGCCTGGGCCAGTGCACGTGGCTCGACGGGTTTGGCCAGTTGCAGGTCGGCTATTGCAGCTTGGGTGTCCGATGGATCGCCTTTCACGCGGGCCGACAAAATCAAAATACCGATAGCTGGGAACGATTGCCGCACACGCTTTGCAATGGCATAGCCGTTTTCATGGGGAAGGTTCAAATCTAGTATCAGCGCGTCGGCGGACCGCGCTTGCAATAGCAGATCCAAGGTGGCGCCATCGTTCGCGGTACGCACGGCAAAACCCTCATCAAGCAAATACTCGGCAAGTGCTTCCCGGATGGCGGGGTTGTCTTCTACGATGATGATGTCGGCGAGCGGCATGGCACGAGCTTGTGGTGTGGGGCCATAGGTATGGCTTGCTTGTCAGGCATTTGTCGCCCCAGCGCTATCGACTGGCAGGGTGAACCAAAACACCACTTGTTCGGCTTCCAGACTGAGTTGGATTTTGGTGCCCAGTCGTGAGGCCAGTTGCTGCGATAACCATAGCCCGAGGCCGGTGCCAGAAATACTGCTCGCGTTGGGTGAGCGGTAGTAGCGTTCAAAAACTTTGGCCGGATCCGGATGGCCGGCGGGCCCCTTGACATTGCTGACGGCCAATTGGACCATGGGCATGCCTTGCCCGCTTGTATATTGGCTAACTTGCAAAACGACGGGGCTGCCTTGCGCTGAATACTTGAGCGCGTTGCTCAGCAGATTATTGAGAATGATCTGAAAATAGCTTGCGTCACTGTGCAAGTGCAGATCGTCTATCGGCTTTTCAAGGCGCAATTGCAGCAATTCGGGTTGCGCACTGAAATGCCCCCATGCCTGGCCCATGACCACGTCCAGGGTATCTGTCAGTAAAAAATGGCTGAGCGACACCGCCATCACACCGCCCTCGTAGCGATCCGCCTGGCTGCAGTTGTCCAGAATGTGCACCATGCTATTGATCGCCGTGTGCATGCGCACATCCCAGGCTTGCTTGCGCTCGGGAGCGATGTCCTTTTTCACCAAGGCGCTGGTGCCCAATTGGACAACCGTCAAGGGCGTTTTGATTTCATGCACCAGCATCGAAATGAAAAGCTGTTGCAAAAAAAGGATGCTGCTTTGTTCTTGCAGTTTTTGTACATTGGCCTGCCGCCGGCGGTCTTTCACCGATTGCGCCCGTCGCTGGCGCCAAAGCAGTGTCAACACCAAGCCCAAGGAGATCAGGGGCAGGTTAATTACGCGCAATAGCTCGGCCCAGGCCATGGGTACAGCGGGCGCAAGTAAATGGCCCCACAGGCCCAGGTTGGTAGCCAACATAAGTAAAAACACGGCGACCAGCAGGTGGTTTAAGTGGCCTTTGCGCCACGCGGGTTGTTGCAGCCACTGCCTTGCGCAATCCCAGCAAAAGCCGTACAGCGCCACCGATAGCAAACCCACTGCAGCGAGCTTGAATGCGCCTTGCTGGGTGCTGTAGGCCAGGGCTGTCATCAACAAGCTGCCCCCTAAGAGCGCAGAAAAGCCGCGCGCGTAAAGCAGCTTGAACCGCGGGGAGGCGAGTACCTTAGCGCTGGCATACAGACCGGCACAGTCCAAGACCACCGTCATGGATGCATTGAGCTTGACAAAGGCGCGCAAATCATCGCCTAGCAGGCCGATAAAGGCGCCGCCCAGTTGCAAGTGGTAGAGCCCCGAAAGCAAGCCTAGCAAGCCCATCAGGCCAAAAACTTTTTTCCGGCTTTGCCAGTAAAGCAGGGTACTGACCACCAGCAGCAGCACAGAAAACGTTAGTTGCATCGCGTGCATCGCGCCGTCTGCCACAGCTGGGTATTGCACGCCGACCGAGAGATCATCGACACGGACCTGGCGCAGCGCAAGGTAGAAGCCTTGCCTTTCTTGGCTATGGACGCGCAGGGTACCGACATCCAAGTCGCTCCGTATTACTTGGTCCGCTGCTTGCCACGCGGCGTCGCCGACGGGCGGCAAGATGCCGGTATTGAGCCTATCCTGCCATTGCAGGCGCTCTGTTCCGCTGGCCGACTGCGCGGCTGTGAATTGGCACACCATCAAAGCGGCAAGCAGGAGGCGGGTCCAAAGTTTCATCATGGTGAACGCGATTTTTGGCAATTTCTGAGGTGCTGCAAGCGCTCCGAGCGCGTCCCGGCGTTCCGAGTGTCAACTGTAGCGCCAATCGCTCTGCGCCATGGGGGCCGCCATCGCAGGTAAAGCCCAGGCAAGCCCGGGCCGCCCGCCCTGTATGGCAAACCATTGCAAAATACGCCAGATACCACTTTCGACCTATTGCATGAGTACCTTGTTTTCCCCCTACACGCTGCGCGGCCCAGATGCCACACTGGTTTTGCCCAACCGCATCGTGGTCGCGCCCATGTGCCAATACGCTGCCACAGAGGGCCAGGCGAATGACTGGCATTTGATGCATTGGGGCAATTTGCTCAATAGCGGCGCGGCCATGTTCACCATTGAGGCCACAGCCGTCGTACCCGAAGGCCGCATTACCCCGGCTTGCCTGGGTTTGTGGGACGAGGCCACCGAAGCGGCTTTGCGCACCCACTTGCACCGCGCCCGCAAGCTCGCGCCCGAAGTGGCGGTGTGCATTCAGCTGGCGCATGCCGGGCGCAAAGCGTCCAGCGCTGTCCCCTGGGAGGGTGGGCAGTTGCTGGCGAGCGCGCAGGGCGGCTGGCCCGCGTTTGGCCCTTCTGCAACGCCCCAATTGTCCCAAGAGCCGCCGCCCCAAGCAATGGACCGCGCCGCCATGGACCGGGTGCGTGATGCGTTTGTCCTGGCTGCCCAGCGTGCGCAGGCCATGGGCGTTGATGCGATTGAAATCCACAGCGCGCATGGTTATTTGCTGCACGAGTTTTTGTCTCCGATTGCTAACCAGCGCCTTGACGCCTATGGCGGAAGTCTGGAAAACCGTATGCGCTTTCCGCTGGAAGTATTTGCGGCAGTGCGCAAGGCGTATGGCGGCGTGCTAGGTTTGCGCGTATCGGCCTCCGATTGGGTGGAGGGCGGCTGGGACTGCGCCCAAAGCACCGAGTTCGCGAGGCAACTGCAGGCCCTGGGCTGCAGCTTTATCCACGTCTCTAGCGGTGGCGTGTCGCCGCAGCAAAAAATTGCGCTAGGGCCCAATTACCAGGTTGGCTTTGCCTCGGACATCCGCAAAGCCGTCGGCATGCCCACCGTGGCGGTCGGCCTCATCACCGAGGCGCAGCAGGCCGAGGCGATATTGCAAGCAGGGGACGCCGATTTGATTGCGCTGGCACGTGCGTTTTTGTACCAGCCGCGCTGGGGCTGGCAGGCCGCTGCCGCGCTCGAAGGCCAAGTCGCCGCGCACCCGGCGTATTGGCGCTGCCTGCCGCGGCAGGCGCAATCGGTGTTTGGCAAGGTCAGCGTTGGTGGGCGCTAAGTCTTTGCCTGTGGCCCCGCGGGTGCACGCCATGCTGCTGGCCGCCGGGCGCGGCGAGCGCATGCGCCCGCTCACGGATACCTGCCCTAAACCTTTGTTGGAGGTGCAAGGCAAAGCGCTAGCGCTTTGGCATCTGGACGCGCTGGCCCGTGCCGGCGTGGCGCGCACCGTGATCAACACTGCCTGGCTGGGTGGCCAGTTTGCACCGCGCTTGGGCGCGCAGTACGAGCCTAAGGGCGCTGCAGCGCAAGTTCCTATGCCATTGGCCTATTCCCACGAGGGTCAGGATTTCGGCCAGGCCTTGGAAACCGCAGGCGGTATTGCGCGTGCACTGCCCCTGCTGTGCGAGGGCCTGGGCACCGACCCGATTTTTTGGGTGCTGGCCGGCGATGTGTATGCGCCGGAGTTTGCCTTTGACGCCCAATCCGTGGCGAGTTTTTCCGCTAGCGACAAGCTAGCCCATATTTGGCTGGTGCCCAATCCGCCGCACAACCCCCAAGGCGACTTTGGTTTGGGACTGGTCGATGCCAGTGGCCCGCAGGCATCCGCATTGGCGCTCAATGTGCCGGCCGATAGCCTTGAGCCGCGCTATACCTACAGCACCATCGGCCTGTACCGCTGCACTTTGTTTGCGCCGCCTTGGTGCAGTATTGCGCCGGGCAACCCGCAGGGCGCCAAAGCGCCGCTTGCACCCCTGTTGCGCGCTGCGATGGACCAGGGCCGGGTCAGCGCCAGCCTGTACACCGGCCTTTGGACGGATGTCGGTACGCCAGAGCGCCTGCATGCGCTCAACCATTCTTCCACCTTCAAGCCTTCACACCTATGAACACCATGCTATACCAAAACCGACGCGCCCAGGTGGCCGCCCAGATCGGCCCACGCGGCCTGGCCATCGTGCCTACCGCGCCGGAGCAGCGGCGCAACCGCGATGCCGATTTCCCCTACCGCTTTGACAGCTATTTTCACTATCTGTGTGGCTTTGCAGAGCCAGGGGCCTGGCTGGTGATCACCGGCACGGGCAAAAGTATTTTGTTTTGCCAGCCCAAAGACTTGGAGCGTGAAACTTGGGATGGTTACCGCCTGGGGCCGCAAGCCGCATCGGCTTTTCTAGGTGTGGACGAGGCCTATGCCCTGTCTGAATTGGAGGCGCGCCTGCCCGGCTTGCTCGACGGTTGCGACAACGCCTGGTACCCGTTTGCCACGCACAGCGGTTTGGAAGCGCGGGTGCAAACTGCTTTGCAAAATCTGCGCGAGAGGGTGCGTTACGGCACGCTGTGCCCTGGCGGGCAGCAGGACTTGTGCAGCGTGCTGGACGAAATGCGCCTGATTAAAGACGCGCAAGAGCAAGACACCATGCGCCGCGCCGGCCAAATCAGCGCTGGGGCGCATATACGCGCCATGCAAACCAGCGCCCGCATGCTGCGCGCCGGGCAGGAGGTGCGCGAATACCATCTGGAGGCCGAGCTATTGCACGAGTTCCGCCGCCATGGCGCACAGTCGCCGGCCTATACCTCTATCGTGGCTGCCGGGGCCAATGCCTGTGTCTTGCACTACCGGGCCGATACCGCACTGGTGAGGGCTGGCGAACTGGTCTTGATCGACGCGGGTTGCGAGCTCGATGGTTATGCCTCGGACATCACCCGCACTTTTCCGGCCAACGGCCGCTTTACCGGGCCGCAGCGCGCACTCTACGAGCTGGTGTTAGCGGCGCAAGTCGCAGCGATTGCTGCAACCCATGCTGGCGCCCGCTTTACCGATCCGCACGAGGCCAGCGTGGCGGTGCTGGCCCAGGGTATGCTGGATGTGGGTTTACTCGATAAAGACAAAGTGGGAACCGCGCAGGACGTGATTGAAAAGCGCGCCTATTTCCAGTTTTACATGCACCGCACCGGCCACTGGCTGGGGCGCGATGTGCACGACTGCGGCGCGTATACCGAGCCTTCGGAATTGGGCCACACCAGTATCCGCAAAGACGCGCTCACCGGCCAAGCCATTGTGGACCGGCCTGCGCGCATCTTGCGCCCGGGCATGGTCTTGACGATTGAGCCGGGCATTTATGTGCGGCCGGCGCCAGGCGTGCCAGAGCAGTTCCACCACATCGGTATCCGCATCGAGGACGATGCGATCGTGACCCAAGAGGGTTGCGAGTTGATCAGCCGTGGCGTGCCCGTCGATACCGATGCCATCGAAGCTTTAATGCGCGCCTAGACCATGGCGCGCAGGCAAACCCGTTTTTGTTGTGGCTTGCTGGTCTTGCTGGCAGCGCACTTGGGTGCGCAAGAGTTACCGCAAAATCCGACCCCGGCTCCGACAACGCCCGCCG
>CANNEW010000035.1 GCA_947503685.1 Comamonadaceae bacterium
CACGCGGCCTGGGCCTTCGCGGGGGCGCACGTCATAGACCACGGCGGTGTCGCCATTGGCCATTTCGGCGCGCGCCCAGTCCCAGTCGCGAAAGCCTTGCTCCACCGGTTCGTCGCCTTCATTGGAGTCCATGTAGGCGTGTCCGCTCCAGCGCGCGCTTGGGTGGTCCAGTTCCACTTCTACGCGCGAGCAAGGTGCTATCGGTCCCCAGCGGTGGCGACCGGCGTTGTCCAGCGCGGTGACAAAGCGGCACAGGCCTTCGGGCCGCACGGTGACGCGGCCTCGCACGCGCATAGGGAAGGGGACATTGATTTCGTCAAATTCAATGCGCAGCGCTTGCCCGTCCCATTGCAGGCTGCTCGGGCCTATGCGGTAGTGGTCTGCGCTGCGCTCGATATGGCTGCGGCCCCGCTCGGTCATGGTCCAGCGTTTGCCGGCTTTGCCATACAGCGCTACGTTGAGCGCACAGTAGTTTTCGGCCTCGGCCACGCCGCCGCCCAGCTTGCGCGCCAGTGCGTAGTAGGGCGAAAACACGCTACCCACAAAGGCGATGATGGACAGGCCATGCTGGCCGTCGTCGCTTAGCGCGTCGACATACCACCAGAGATAAGCACCCGGCGCGACCGGCTGGTCGAATCGTGGTGCGCCATCAGCGTGGCGGCCGCCAGCCGGCCCGACATCGCCGCCATCGGCACGCCCGGCCCCGGATGCACGCTGCCCCCCGCCAGGTACAGGCCCGGCACCGGGCTGCGTGCCGAGTGCCGCGCAAAGGCCGACATCCAGCCGTGGGTCGCCTGTCCATACAGCGCCCCCCCGCTGCCCGGAAACAGGCGGGCAAAGTCCTGCGGCAAGGTGCGTACCCGTTGCTGCGGCTGCCATTGCAGCTCCAGGCCACAGTGGCGCATCAAGGCCAAGCTGTTCGATTCGCATATGTCTATCTCCCCCGCATCAAAACTATGGGTGTCGCCGTCCGCCGGTGCATTGACCAGGCACAGCAAGCGCTCCGGGCCGCTGTGCGCCAGGCCGCTGTCCTGCCGGTCTTGCGCGCACACGTACACCGTGCCCTGGCGCGGCAGTCTGCGGCCTTGAAAAATATCTTCAAACTCGCTGCGGTAGTCATTATCAAAAAACACGTTGTGCCGCACCAACGGGAAGCCGCTGGCGGTGGCGTGCATCGCCATAGTAAAGGCCGACAGCGAACGCGTTGCTGCTGGTACGGGCTTGAACGAGGGGCGTAGCGCGTCGCCCAACAGGCCATGGCCTAGCGCCGCCACATCGCCATTGAACACCACATCATCCGCAGGGATGACTTCGCCCGAGGCCAGTTGCACGCCGCTGACCTGGCCCTTATTTAACAATATCTGCGTGCAAGCTTGGCCGTAGCGGGCTTGCACGCCGTGTTGTTCCCCTAAGGTGGCCAAGGCCTGCGCCACCGCAAACATGCCGCCTTGCACCGACCAGACGCCGTCCAGCTCTACTTGCGCGACCAGCATCAACGTAGCGGGCGCAGACCAGGGCGAGGAGCCGCAGTAGGTGGCGTAGCGGCCAAAGAGCTGCTGCAAGCGCGGGTCGTGAAAATGCCGGCCCAGGCTGCGCCATAGGCTGGCAAACGGCCCCAGGCCGGCCAGCGTGGTCATGCCGCCAACGCCCAGGTCACCCACCATGCTCAGTAGGTTGGGGCGCTCGCTGCGGATATAGGGTTTCTCCAGGGCGTCATACAGCGCGCGGGTTTGCTTGCAAAAGCCTAAAAAGCGTTTCGCCTCTTGCGGGCTGCTAAAGCGGGCGATGGCATCTGCGCTGGCCTGGCTATCGGCCAGCAAGTCCAGTTGCTGCGTGCTGCCGCGCCAGGCATGGCGGGCCAGCACGCCAATGGGCTCTAGCGTCAAGATGTCTTGTAGCGATGTGCCCATCTCGGCCAGCATTTGCTCCAGTACCCAGCGCATGGTAAATACCGTGGGCCCGGCATCCACATCTACACCATCGACCAGGGTCTGGCGGATCTTGCCGCCCGGTGTGGCTGCGGCCTCAACCAAGCTTACGTCTAGGCCCCGGTGCGCCAGCACCAATGCGCTGCACAAGCCGCCTATGCCCGCGCCCACCACCACTACGCGGCGAGTGCGCAAGGGGTCAGCCATAGTCGCGGTCTTTCCAGCGGCCTTCTATGGAGATGGGAACAAAGCGGGCGAACATAGATTCTGAAAAATACTGATGTTGCGTTGCCGCTTTGATAGCGTCCAGATGCGGGCCCGAACGCGCATAGGCATCCATGGCATACAGCTTATCCCAGATCGTAAAAGTGGCCTGGCGCAGAAAGGGTGCCTCGCCCAGGCCCACGGCCAGTTGTATCCCTTGTGCGCCCTCTATCGCAGCTTGCGAGGGTGGCGCATGGTTCCAAAAAGCCGAGGCTTTGCGCAAGTGAATCGAGGCGCGCGTTAGCGCTGCAATCGGCCCGCTGCTAGGCTTGTCTGTTACCAGATCCAGTGCGGTTCCGTCCCAGCTGCCCCGGCAGGACCAGGTGCGCAGCAGGACCAGGCACAGTTCACGCGAGCGCTCGCGGTAGCTCTGCAACAGCGGCGAATGTGCCAAAAAATCACGCGCAGCCAGCGATGTATGAAATACCAGAAAAAGCCCCTGACGCGAACTGCTGGGTTTGAGGCCAAAGCCCCCTTCGTAGCCACTGCCCAACACTTTGGCAAAGTGAACGCCATCGATCGCTAACCAAGGGGTAGGGCCTTTGACAATCCGGGTCCAACCCCAAACAAGCGATGCCGGCGCAATATCCGCAAGCACCAGCACTATCGTCTGGTCGCTGTCCTTGTTTGCGGTGGCGGCATCCATGTCCGGTTGTCCAAAAAAAAAGCCTCCACCGCAATGTGTGGAGGCCTTGAGGTTTTCCGTGTTTAGGGCTTGGCTAGAGTCTGCAATTCAGGATAGTCTTTCGCCATGGCTGCGCCATAGAGCGGCTTGTAAGCGCCCTGGTGGCAGGTGGTGCAATTGACTTTGGCTACATCACCCTTGGGTCCTAAACGGTGTCCAGGGAAGGTGCTTGTCAGGGGTTCCATATAGTCGTTGTTCAGGTCCCGTGCCATGCGGATACCGTACCAAGCCGTCACACGCTGCGGACGCGATTCCTCCCAGGACTGGAAGTTGCGTGTGTTGTGGCAGTAGCTGCAGTTCACGCCTAGCGACTCAGACATATGGATCATCAGCGAGTAGGTGTGCTCGGCTTGTTTGGTTGAGGCGCGGTTAGCGTAATTGCCTACTCCAGTCATGGCCTCGGTGCTGTTGACACGGATAGGCGCCGAGTCTTTCAGATAAGGCGTAAAGGGATCAAAAGGCAGCGAGCTTAATCCGACGGATTTAGATGCCAGATTTTGCCCGGCCAGATCGCCCATAGCGCTATTGGCATTATTCCGGTCTTTGGGCGCAAACCACACATTGGTCGGGATATTGTTACCCCGGTGGCAGGTGTAGCAAGTCACGCCAGTTTCGGCGACGTGGGTTTTCCAATCCTGGTTGACGCGTTGCGTCATCTGAATCATGCGCCGCGCCACCACCTTGGTGTATTTGCCATCATCGGCAAAGTTCTCGATGTTGTGGCAGTAGGCACAACCGGCACCGGGCGACACCCATTGGGTAATCGAGGCCATATGACGGCTAAATTGCGCCACGCTCAGGTCACCGAGCACTTGCACGTTTTTATAGACCTCACCGGCCTTGGGGCCGTCCGCCCCAGCCGCCTCAGCCGGGGCCGGTGCCTGGTTCAGCGAGGCCTGCTTGAGCAAGGTGCGCGGGTTGTAAATTTGCTCCATCCCCGTGCCTCGGTAGCCGGTTTGCACCGTCTCGATAGGCGGGCGCTCGCAACCGGCCAGCAGACCGAACGCTAGCGGTGCAAGCAGGGACAGCGCGAGTTTCATGGTCCGCTTCATGGCTTCACTCCCAGGATTGCCGGATCGATCACCACCGGATAGGCCAGCGGGTAGGTGGGCACGACATGGTGTTTGACCGACCACAGATACCAGTTGTCCACCACGGTGCCAGTCAGCAGGATGCCAACGCCACCGACCAAGGGGCACAGCACAGCAAACCACCAAGCCCAGCGGTGAATAGATTCCATCGTGGCGTTAAAGCCCATGGTCCAGCGCCAGAACAAGCCGGCGCGTTCCGAGGCCGTACCGCGGTCCACAATCTGCTCGATCTCGCGCTCACCGCCGTAGCGGGTCACTGCCAAAATCGTCGCGCCGTGCATGGCAAACAAGAGCACCGAGCCATACAGGAAGACGATGGACAGCGCGTGGAAGGGGTTGTAGAACAAATTGCCGTAACGCAGCGAGAGGGCCGACACCCAATCGAGGTGCGGAAATATACCAAACGGTACCGCTTCTGCCCAGCTGCCCATCATGATGGGGCGGAAGAAGCCGCACACCAGGTACAGCCAGATCGCCGCTGCAAAAGCCCAGGCCACATGCGGTCCCAGCCCTAACTGGCGTGCGCGCCGGTAAGTGCGCGCCCACCACAGCAGGAGAGAGACGGTTAGCATAAAGCCCACAATCAACCACCAGCCGCCTTGGGCCAGGGGCGGAAAGCTCAGGCCATAGGCCGGCGCTGGCGGCTCCAGTGCCAGCCAGAACAATTGGCGCAGCAGCTGGATGGGGTTCCAGCCCACCGAGGCCAGCATATTAAAGCCAATGATGTTGAAGGCGGCGATGCCGAAGAGCAGCGAAGCAACACCCAGCGTGCCCAGATAGATCGGGCCGATTTGCGCGTTGCCTATACGTCCAAGCAAGTGCACCAGAAAGGGGGTGCCTAAGCGCTTGTCATCGTCGCGCGGCAGCGGCACGCCTTCGTGCAACGGGCCAACCGGCTGCACCGAGGTAAATAGGTTTTGGTATTGAGCCATGTCAGTGTCCTCCGTGTATTTAGGTGCGCCAGATCGGCATGTTCAACCACCAGCCCCACCATTCGGGCCAGGCACCGGTCCAAAATGGCCCGCTGACCACGATGCAGACAATGCCGAACCAGACCCCGGCCAGTGCCAGGAACAAGCCCAGGCGGTGAATGCCCAAGGTGCCTATCGAGTAGCCAATAAAGTCGCGGAAGAAAGTATCTTCATGCTCGGGCGACTTAACCACTTGGCCCTTGCCGGGGTTGGTCGCTGAGAGCACCAAGCCGCCGTGCAGAGACAGGGCCAGCACCGTAGCAAAGAACAGCGTTACGGCAATCATGTGCCAGGGGTTGTAGTGAAAGTGCAAGTACTGGTAGGCGGTGTTACTCACCCAATCCAGATGGCTGTAAATGCCATACGGGAAAGCATGGCCCCAAGCCCCCATCAGCACCGGCCGTATCACCTGCAAGCTCACGTAGGCCAAAATCGCCATACCGAAGGCGAAGGGCACATGCAGGCCCATGCCCAGCTTGCGGGCGATCTCGGCTTCGCGCAGCGCCCAGGACACGAATGCGCCAATCGCGCAGATCGTGATGAGCTGCCACAAACCACCCTCCATCATCGGCGCAAAGCGCAGACCATAAGAGATATCGGGCGGGGCGATATTGATTTGCCAGAGATTCCAGGTCGGGCCCATGGCCGCGCCCCACAAAATCAACATGGTGCCTAAGGCGGCAAAGAAAATCGTCGTGATTCCGAAGAATCCGACATAAAAAGGGCCGATCCAAAAGTCAAACAGATCGCCCCCAAAAAGCGTTCCACCGCGCACGCGGTATTTACGTTCAAAACTCAGCATGGACATAGTTGCATCCTCCGACCTTTATACGGTCTAACGGTTCCAGCGCGGTGAGATCAATAACTTAAAAAGACAGACGCAGGGTTCAAAAATATGAGCCACATGCGTCTGCCGGAATAAAGACCAAAGGCCCTTACTTTTGCGGCAGAGCCGCGTTCTGAGAAGCCTTCGCGGCCTTGACCGTATCGGGATGCCAGGTGTTGATGTTGTAACGATCGCCACTGATATGGATCAGATGAATCGTTGTTGACACAAACGCGATCATTAGTCCTGTTAACACGACCGCCTTGCGGGGGTCTATTACACGCCACATGCGCCACATAGGAATTTCCTTTCGTTAACTCAATTGAGAAATTACGGTATAGACGGCAGATTTCACGCCGACCAGTGTGGTCGTCGATCCCTCCGCCCCGGGTAGCCAGGTGCGCCAATTTAATGCCAGCAACTGTCCAACCACGGCGAGCGCCATGAACACACAAAACATCAAAACAAATATCATCCGGTAGCCATTGAGGTGGCTATCTGAAATAAATGTCGGATCCGTTTGGTTTACTTGGGCCATAAATACCTCCATTTTTGGTTCCTTAGAACCAGGGACGCCAGATCCACACCAAGCTGTGCGCGGCGAATGCGCCCACGGCCCACAAGATGTACCCTTGTACATAGTACTGGTGGAACTCCTGGGCCTCGTCGTCTGTCAGCCCTGAGGGGTTAGCTGCATCAGTCATAGTTAGTGCCTCTCACAAAATGCCTTTCGGCGACTCTCCGCACCCGGATGGATGCGGAACGGACTGCTGCAGCACGAATGCCGCCGCAGTTGAACCCCCGGACGAGCCGGAGGACTGATCGCTCGGACGAACACCAGAGCACGGCTTTCACGCGTGTACTCCAGCATTTGCCTGACCGAACAATTCGATAAACCTTTTTGCCTCCACCTGCGAGCGCCCGGTCTCGCGCGCATCTCGCTCTGCTTGATCGCGCATTCGCTTCGCTGCTGAAATTCGAACCAATACCGGTTGCTGCTCCAGCAAAGCTTCTAATCTGTCTTGCGCCTCAGGCTCCCAAGGCACGGTGGTATTGGGCGCAGAGCGACCCAAGGTGCCTTCGATCTTGTCCATCTCTGTACCCAGGGGCAAGATATGGAAAAGGGCATCGAACAAACCATTGCAAAACTCTTGGATGATGTAGGTTGCACCCGCATAGCCCATGAACGGCGTGCCGGTATGGCGACGAATGATGGGCAAGGGAAAACTGGCCGGTATGAAACTGGTTTTCATCATGCCGCCGCCGCCACACTCGGCCAAATAAATGCGCTCGTTGTAGCTGCCGTACAAGATGAGCGGCGTTTTTTCGGTGACCAGTTTGCGCACTTCTGCGTTGTCTGTTTTTGCACCTGCTATGCGCGAGATGGCAAAGTTGCAAGGCAAGCCCATCTCGTCTTCTAAAAAGTGGCGAATGCCGCGCGTGTAGGTTTCGTTGGCCACCACGCCAAAGTTGGCGGTGCCAAAAAAGTCTTGTGTCACAGAGCGCCACAAATCCCAAATGGGTTTGATGGTGCTGTGCTTTTCTCTTTCGATGAAAGGCTCTGGATCGAGGCCGAGCAATTCGCCCAAAGAGCGTAAAAATTTAGTGGTGCTGTGCAACCCAATAGGCGCTTGCAAATAAGGGCGCTCTAAAGCTTCGCACAACATGCGGCCGAATTCGCGGTACATGCAAATGTTCACATCGGCTTCGACCAAACGCGACACGTCGGCAAGGTGTGAACCCAGCGGAAAAACCATATTCACGTCTGCGCCAATGCCTCGCACCAAGCGGCGAATTTCAGCCAAATCGCTGGGGCAGTTGAAGGTGCCGTAGCTGGGCCCAATGATGTTGACGCGAGGACGCTCGCCCTCTTTGCGCTCACGCTTGGGCACGTGCTTGATGCCGTACTGCTGCCAGAGCCAGTACATAGCACGGTTGGCGCATTGCCATTGGTCTTCATCGATGGTGCGCGGCAAGAAGCGTTGCAGGTTGGTGCCTTCGGGTGTGACGCCGCCACCAATCATTTCTGCAATCGAGCCCGTGACCACCACGGAGGGCAGATCGGGGTTGAGTGTGGCGTGCGCACGGCGCATGGCGCCCTCGGTGCCTTCGCGGCCCAATTGTTCTTCTGCCAAACCAGTCACCACAATCGGTAGCTCATGGGGCGGCAGCGCATCGGTGTAATGCAGCACCGAAGTGACAGGCAAGTTTTCGCAGCCCACGGGGCCGTCAATGACAACTTGCAAGCCTTTGATGGCGGTGAACACATACACCGCTCCCCAATAGCCGCCAGCGCGATCGTGGTCAAGAACTAGCATCAGATCATGGCCTCCGCTTTGCGTTTTTTGGCTACTTTTTCAAGCTGCCGGCGCGTTTCGGCTTCAAACTCAGGGCGGTTTTGTGGCACACCATGAGAGGCCTCCCAAACGCCTGCTGCATGTCCCGTACCGGTGTCGCCAAAAAAGGCTTTCATCTCATCAAAGCGCGATTTGTTGGCAATCGCGCCATTGATCACTTGTGCCAATGATCCCGCACCCGCTGGTCCCATCAAAGGGCGTGCAGAAATGAGGTTGGTGAAATACAGGCTTGGAATGCTGAGCTCTTTGGCCGCCTGGACCACGGGTGTGGTGCCAATCGCCAAATCGGGCTTCCACTCGTGCATGGCGGCCAAGTCTTGCTCCAGCGAGGCACGGTATTGCACATGCACGCCGTGAGCTTGCAACCACTCACAATCCGCTGCACTCCAAGGCGTTTTTGGACAGGCCGTGCCGACGTAGCGCAAATCGGCACCGCTCTCCACCAGCAAACGTGCCACCAACAATTCAGAGCCTTCATAGCCACTGAGCGTGATGCGACCCTTAATGGGTGACTTGGCCAGGGCGCCTTTGATGGCACCCAACATGATGTTTTTGACCATGTCAATTTTGGCTTGCGGCACATTGGCTGCATTGCCAATGGCTTGCAACCAAGCTTCTGTGCCGTCATGGCCAACTGGGGCTGAACCCACAATGGGGCGTCCTGCAGCTTCAAATTCGCGGACGCTCGCGGTGTAGAAAGGGTGGATGGCGGCAACCGCTGCGCAATCGAGTGCTGCATAAAGTTCGCGCCATTCGCGTGTGGGCACCACGGGGCCGGCTGCAATACCCATGGGCTCGAGCATGCGGCCAATGATCATGGGGTCGGCGGGAAACATTTCACCAATCATGGTGATGGTGGGTTTGTCAGAGCGGCCTGTGCGAGGCGCTTGAACGGGGCCCGCCACAATTTCTTCGCGTGCATATTTCAGCATGGCGCCAGCCAAAACATCTTTGGCTTCTGCGTGCGTGGGCACGCCAAAGCCTGGCACATCGATACCAATGATTCGAACACCGTTGATCTCTTTGGGCAGCAACTGCAAGGGCACGCCACTGGCTGTGGGCACGCACAAATTGATGATGACAATGGCGTCGTATTTTTCGGGGTCGGCCTGGTCAAACACAGTCTCGCGAATGTCTTCAAACAATTTGCCCGTGACCAGTGACTCAGAATTGAAAGGCACGTAGCCCACACTGCGCCTAGCGCCGTAAAAATGCGAGGTGAAAGTTAAGCCATAAACGCAGCAGGCCGAACCCGACAAAATGGTGGCGGTACGGCGCATGCGAAGGCTCACACGCAAAGAGCCAAAGGCAGGACACATGCTTTGCGGCTGATCGTGCGGTCCTGCTTTGGGGTCCACCGGATAGTCCTTGGCATATTGCGCCAGCACCTCAGACTTGCCTGAGGCTTTGGCCGCCGCCAGCATTTTTTCGCCGCCAGAGTGGCAACCCATGCCATCACCCTCGATGGTGGTGCTCATGCCCACTGGGGCTTGAGAGGCTGGGACGATAGGGATCGTTTTGCTCATGATGTCAGACTTCGTCGTACACAACTTCAAGCGTGGGCTTGCTGGTATCGGTCTTGCCGCACATGTCAAATTGGGTGGCTGGCTCCAGCACCACATCGCGACCGACAGCTGAAGCTGCAAACAAGCCCAACAGCTGGTCTTGCGTCATGGGGTTCGGACGAATCGGCACTGAAGTATGGACGTTGGCGGCCAGCTCGGCAAACATCGGACCCCACACGGATTCAGGGCGGCCAATGATTTCGTAGCTGGCGCTCTTTCTGCGAATGTCTTCATTGGCAGGGATGGTGGACAACACAGGAATGCCCACCTTCTCAGCAAAGTTGGCAGCCTCGCCTGTGCCGTCGTCGCGATTGATCACCATGCCAGCCACGCCCACGTTACCACCTAGCTTGCGGAAATATTCAACCGCTGAACACACGTTGTTGGCCACATATAGTGACTGCAGATCGTTGCTGGCCACCACAATCACTTTTTGGCACATGTCGCGTGCAATGGGCAAACCAAAGCCGCCGCAGACCACGTCACCCAAGAAGTCGAGCAGCACGTAGTCAAAGCCCCACTCGTGAAAACCGAGTTTCTCTAGCAACTCGAAACCGTGAATGATGCCGCGACCACCGCAACCGCGTCCCACTTCAGGGCCGCCCAATTCCATGGCGTACACACCATCGCGTTTGAAGCAAACATCGCCAATGGCCACGGCTTCGCCCGCGAGTTTCTTCTTGGACGAGGTTTCGATGATGGTGGGGCAGGCACGGCCGCCAAACAGCAAACTGGTGGTGTCGCTTTTGGGGTCGCAACCGATGAGCAAAACCTTTTTGCCTTGCTGCGCCATCATGTAGCTCAGGTTGGCCAGGGTGAAGCTTTTGCCAATGCCGCCTTTGCCGTAGATCGCAATGATCTGGGTTTCTTTGGTCACCTCTTTGGTGCTCACCGGCGTTGGCTCTATCGCAGCCTCAGCGCGCAAAATATCGCGCATGAAATTTACCGGGGCCACTGCAGGAATTGTGCTTGCGCTCATGCTATTTGTCTCCAATCAAGAACCATCTTCAAACACTCGGCATCGCCAAAGGCGGTGCGGTAGGCGGCGTCGGCCTGTGTTGCTTCGTGTTGGTGGGTAATCAAACCGTCTAAAGACAAGCGGCCTTCGCCTGCCAATGCGATAACAGCGGCGAGGTCGGGCGGCGACCACTGCGCGGCCACACGGATACGCGCTTCGCGCATAAAGGCCGGCGGAAAAACAAAGGACAGCGGTGCGTCATAAAAACCTGCCAGCACCACTTCGCCGCCGGGGGCCAGGCGGCTGATCAGGTCATCGAGCAAAGAGCCCACGCCGCTGACATCACAAATGCATTGGTAATTGCGCCGCGTGTCGGTGGACGGGTCAATCACCTCGTAACCCACTGCGCCGCCGCGCCGCGCTGGGTTGGTGTCCCAGACTACGGGGGTGTGACCGGCGAGTACGGCCAGGCGCGCAATCATGCGGCCCAATACGCCGTGACCGACGATCAAGTCTGGTTGCCGGGTGCCTGGAGCGCTGTGTGCGTGGTAAGCGGTAGCTGCCAGCGCAAACAAGACGCCGCGCTCGCCCAAGGACTCTTCCATGGGCATGGCGCGCGCAGAGGGCACCACCAGACGCGAAGCCGCGCCGCCAAACAAATTGCGCGCATCGGTAAAACATTGCGAGCCGGGCAAATAAACCCGTGTGCCCACAGCGAGCGTGGCCTGGTCTCCAGCGGCGACTACGCGGCCCACGGTTTCATAGCCGGGTACCAGCGGATAGCCCATCCCCGGGAAGGCGGGCATGGTGCCTTCCCACAACAGGCGCTCGGTACCGGTGCTGATACCGCTGTACTCGACCTTGACAAGCACATCACCCGCGCCCATCTCTGGGAGCTGTAAAGCACTCAGCGCCAGGGCCTTGGGCTGTTGAAAGACAATTGCGTTTGCTTGCATGGGTGTATCGTTACATTGACATTAATTAATGTCAATTAGTATTTACAAAAGAAGCAGAATTCGAGGGAAAACCCTGACATTTCCGGCCAATCAGGATCTGCGTTTGCAGGGGCATGGCGTTAGGCACGACCTCCAGATGCGCAAAACCGGCCTCGGCCATCATGGCCATCAGCTCCCGTGGCGTGCGCAAGCGGCCTGCGCCCATGGCCAGCAGGTAAAAATGGAAATAGGCGTCACCCTGGGGTGTCTCGCCTTGCTCTTGCGCCATGGGCTCGGACAGCAGCAAAGTTCCGCCAGGCGGCAGCGCCTGGTAGATGGCAGCCAGCAGGGTGCGTACATCGGCGTCCGGGTGGTCATGGGCCACGCGGATCAGGGTCACCAGGTCGGCGCCCTGGGGCAGCGGGTCTTTCAGGAAGCTGCCGGGAAGCGCTTCGGAGCGCGATTGCAAGCCCTGGCGGGCGAAATTGGCCCGTGCCAGCGCCGCTACTTCGGGCAGGTCAAACAGCTTGACCTGCAGGTGTGTGGCATGCAGCGCTAAGCGCGACATAAAAGTGCCCTGACCACCGCCCACATCCAGCACGCAGCGGTGCGCGTCAAAGCGGTAGCTGGCCAAAATCTCGTCCACCACAAAGGGCTGCGAGGCCGACATCAGGTTGGAGTAGCGGGCGTATTTTTCGGCCTGCGCTTGTGCGGCCTGGGCCGCTTGCGCCACTTGGGCATCCTCATCCAGCGTATAGGGCCAGTACTGCGCCATGGCGCCGGGCTGTCCCGGCCCTTGCAGCATGGCTACCGGGTCTTGCATGTCCTGGTAGAGCACCGCATGGTGTTCGATCATGGCGCGTATGCCTGCGTGGCCGGCCACCGGCGCACCCAGCGGGCCCAGGCCGTAGCGGCCTTGGCTGCGCAAATTCAGCAGGCCCAGGGCCAGCGCCGACTGCAGCAGGCGCTGCAATCCCGCGGGCGGCAAATTCGTCCATTGGGCCAGCTCGTCCAGGCTGCGCGGCTGCTGGGCCACGGCTTCCAAAATGCGCAAGCGCACACAGGCCAGCAGCACTTGCGAATACACAAAACCGGCCATCAGGTCAAACACCTGGCGCGCGCGCCTGCGGGTGACCCAGCGTGTCAGCGGGTTGGACACGCTCCAGCGGTACAGGGCGTCGCTGGTTAACCAGCGGTCCATCAGCGCGCCCAGGCGATCGGCCCAGGGCGTTGTACGGGCGTGGCCTTGGGGCAGCGAGGCCAGGTCCAATGTCTTCATACCGGGGTGTTCCTAAAAAGTGCCGTGGTCCACGTCGTGGTGCTCAGGCGCCCACGGTTTGCGTGGCCGCCTGGCGATAGGCGTTGCAGGCTACGCGCGGCACCAGACGCTCGGATTCCTGCCAGACCAGGTCGCGCATGGCCTGCGCGGCGGGCCCTTCGGGAATGGAGTCGGCGGCGGCTTGAATCAGGGACTCAAAGTGCTCAATCGCGCCGGACAAGCCCAGGTTGGCAATCGCATTGGGCCGCGCGTGCTGCGCATCCTGGCCCACCGGCTTACCCAGTAAATCGGCCTGGCCCATCACGTCGCGGATGTCGTCGGCCACTTGGTACGCCTCGCCCAGGCAGTCGCCCAAGGCCTGCCACTGGCTCGGGTCGGCCCCAGCGCTCAATGCACCGGCGCAGGTAGCGGCCACAAACAAGGCACCGGTTTTGGCCCGCTGGTACTGCATCAGCGATACGCGCGACTCCGATTCCCAGGCCTGACCGGCCACGATGCCGCCAGGCAGGCCCACGCCGCCAGCGATGATTTTTAACAGCCCGGCCAAGCGCTCCGGCGACTTGCCTGCGGCTGCGGCCAAGGTTTGAAAGGCCAGCACGATGAGCGCATCGCCGGCCAGCACGGCCAAGGGTTGGCCAAAAGCCCAATGCACCGAAGCGCGGCCACGGCGGGTGGGCGCGTCGTCAAAACAGGGCAGGTCGTCATGTACCAGCGAGGCGCAGTGCAGCAATTCAATGGCGACTGCGGCCGCGTCGCTCAGGGCCGGGTCGTCCTGACCACAGGCATGGGCCCCGGCCCGGCACAGCTGCGGGCGGATGCGCGCACCGCCAGGAAACACTGCATGACGGACTGCGGAAGCCAGCTTGGGCGGGCAGCTGGCATCCTCGGCGGCTGCCAGTGCCATGGCCAAAGATTGCTCGATACGGGTAATTGCCTTCATTGCCTGTCTCCTTGGGTGTTGCCGGGTCGGGTTTACAAGTGACAACTTTGCTTGTCACTATTCGATGTAAACAAATATAGACACTTATTTCGAGGCTGTCAACGCGGGTTTACGCGTTAATTCACTTTTTTTGAAAGAAAAAAACTATGGCCCAGTCAGGCCAGTGTTGTCGGCCCAGCGGCGCTCAGACGGGGAGCCAGTTGCAGTGCGCTGGCAGAGGGAAAGCGTGGGTGTGCGCCTAGTCCACGGCGCGCAAAATGCACCGCGCCAAGGTGTCTGGCCGCTCTTCATGGGCCAGGTGGCCCAGGCCGGGGAGCCGGTTTACGGGCGGCGGGGGCTGTCGCTTGAGTGACGCCGCAGCACGCTCGGACACCGATGGCGGAACGATCAAGTCCTGTTCGCCTGCGATCAGCGTCAGCGGTGTTTCTAGCGCTGGCAGCCGCCTCCAAAAAGTGTGCAAGTCCCAATGCGCCATCATGGCCAGCGCGCCGGCGCTATGGGCGGGCTGGGCGATCAGCTTTTGGTAGAGCGCGCGGCCCTGCGCGTCCAGCCGAGAGCCGGTACCGTCCAGCAGTCTTTGCAGCACCGCGGGTTGCCCTGCTTGCCAGGAAAAAAGCTCGGGCACAAAAGGCGCTTTGGCCAGCAACTTGGCCATGGGCGAAAACAACTGCCCGGCCAGGCCATCGAGTGGCAGCAGCGCTCCATTGAGGGAGACGATGCGCTGGGGCTGCACATGGCCGTCCAAAGACAGCATGCAAGCCACCGCCGCCCCGGCCGAGTGGCCGACGATGGTGTGCGGCACGATGCCCATCTGCGTTAGCACTTGCGCCACCCCGGCAGCCATACCCGGCAGCGAAAACAAGGTCGCGACTTCGGAAGGTGCGGGCACGGCGCTAAACGCATGACCTGGAAAGTCCAGCGCCAGTACGTTGTAGCGTACGCCCAACAGCGGAAAGACATCGCGCCAAGAATGCGTGGAGGCGCCGGTGCCATGCAGCAGCAGCACCGTAGGCGCTTGCGCATCAGAGTGCGGCGCGTACTGCAAATGCCAGCGTAAGCGCGGGGTATCCACAAAGCGCGAGTACTGGCGCAGCGGCCAATCGGCGCCATCGCGCTCCCAGTCCAGGCCTTGGCGTGGGGGCATAGCGCGCGCCAATTTAGTTGCGCCCGGCGACTGCGCGCACCGCCTGGTTGAGCGACTGCGCGCCACCGTAGGGCAGGGCCAGGTACTGCGCGCCCATGGCAACGGCCAGTTGCTCGGCGCTGTTTTGGGGCTGGGGCGAGGTGTCCACCAGCAGCACGCTCACTCCGATGAAGCGCAGCTGCGCTGCAGCAGCCAGGGCGTCGCTGGCGGCGGGCCCGCGGCCCGCGCTGCCGTCGCGGGCAATATTGGCTTTGCCATCGGTCAGCAGCACCACGATAGGCGTTTCGCCCTTGCGCTTAATTTGCCCGGCCAGTGCGGCGGCTGCATCAATCGCGGTAGCCAGCGGTGTGCCGCCGCCGCCGGGCAGACCGGCCAGGCTGCGTTTGGCGCGTACCAGCGAGCGCGTGGGCGGCA
Organism: Comamonadaceae bacterium; assembly: GCA_947503685.1. Classification (GTDB taxonomy): domain Bacteria; phylum Pseudomonadota; class Gammaproteobacteria; order Burkholderiales; family Burkholderiaceae_C; genus Allorhodoferax. The sequence continues at coordinate 15,358 of CANNEW010000035.1, forward strand.
GCAATACCTCGGCAACTTTGCCGCGAAAGGCCAGCACCGCCACGCTGTCGCGCCGCACATAGCAATCGGCCAGCAGCAGCT
>CANNEW010000036.1 GCA_947503685.1 Comamonadaceae bacterium
TCCGCGCCGCGCCATGCTGAGCGCGATGCGCAACGCGTCCCTCAATCCGCAAGACATCGATTACCTCAATGCGCATGGCACCTCCACGCCCCTGGGCGATATCAATGAAACCAATGCCATCAAGGCAGCGCTGGGTGAACACGCCAAGCGCATCGTGGTCAGTTCTACCAAATCCATGACCGGGCATCTGCTGGGTGGTGCCGGCGGCCTGGAGTCGGTGTTTACCGTGCTGGCCCTGTACCACCAGAAATGCCCGCCGACCATTAATTTGCTCAGCCAAGACCCGGAGTGCGACCTGGACTATTGCGCCAACCAGGCGCGAGATATGCCGATCCGCGCGGCTTTGAAAAATAACTTCGGCTTTGGCGGCACCAACGGTGCTTTGGTGTTCAAGCGCGCTTAAGGCGGCACTCCCGGCATTGACCACGAGGGCTAGACCTTGTTAAGCCAAGCGCCTCCCGCTCGTATGCACTTTGGCCGCGCGTCCACCCATGCCGGTGTTCTGCTGGGGCTGGGGTTTATCAACCTTGCTGTACTGATGGCGCTGGGCCTGCAGGGGGCCCCGGGGCTCTCTTTGGCCGGCCTGGCGCTTCTTTTTTGCGTTATTTTTTTTCTGGCAGTACGGTTATGGTGGCTAACACCCGGCGGCAGCTTGGGATGGGATGGCAGCGCCTGGCGCTGGTCCTTGTGGTCGCAGGATGAAGTTTGTCAGGTGCATTGGGCTGTGGCCCTGCCCGGTTTTTCGGTATTGCGTTTGTCCGCTGGAAACGCAGATGTGCAATGGTTGCTCACGGGGCCGGTGTGGGAGCGGGAGCCGCAGTGGATCGCATTGCGACGTGCGCTGCTTGCCCATGGGGCGCAGGCTGAGGGCTTAGCGCTCGGGCGAATCAGGGTTTAACAGCGAATCTGTTAGCCTCATACCGAATAGATGTAAAGTTTTTGTCGAGGGTTTGCTTTTTCGCCGCCAGGCTGTATTTGTTTGGGCTTGTATAGATTCTGCAGATGCGCACTGCCGCGCACCGTTTTTTTGGGAAATGAGAGGATGAAACCGATGTTTGCATTTGCCGTTTTTGACCGCTTACGCGCAGGACTGCCCGTTTTGGCGGCCGCGCTCCTAGGAATGATTTTGTTGGCTGGGCCTATGCAGCCAGTGCACGCCCAGGCGCGCGCGCTGCCCGATTTCACCGACCTGGTCGAGCAGCTTGGCCCCTCGGTGGTGAATATCCGCACTTTGCAGAAAGCCTCCAGTCGTCAGCAGCCCAGCGGTCCCGGCGATGAGGAAATGATGGAGTTTTTTCGTCGTTTTGGTTTGCCTATGCCCAATGGTCCCAAGCAGGCGCCGCGCAATAACCGGTCCGCGCCCGAAGAGGAGGTGCCGCGCGGCGTGGGCTCTGGCTTTGTCTTTTCCCAAGACGGCCTGATCATGACCAACGCGCACGTCATCGATGGCGCTGACGAGGTGCTGGTGACCTTGATGGACAAGCGAGAATTTAAAGCCAAGATCATTGGCGCGGACAAACGCAGCGATGTGGCGCTGGTCAAAATTGAAGTCACCGGTCTGACGCCGGTCAAAGTGGGCGATGTCGGCCGGTTGAAAGTCGGTGAGTGGGTGATGGCCATCGGTTCGCCCTTCGGGTTTGAAAACACGGTGACCGCCGGTATCGTCAGCGCCAAGCAGCGCTACACCGACGACACCGACTACCTACCCTTCATCCAGACCGATGTGGCCATTAACCCGGGGAATTCGGGCGGTCCCTTGATCAATATGCGGGGCGAAGTGGTGGGCATCAACAGCCAGATTTACTCGCGTTCGGGCGGGTTTATGGGTATTTCCTTTTCAATACCTATGGACGAGGCGGTGCGGGTGGTGGAGCAGCTGCGTAGTCAGGGCCGGGTGTCTCGGGGGCGCATCGGCGTGGGCATCGCGCCAGTGAGCAAGGAGCTGGCAGAGTCTTTGGGCCTGACTAAGGCCCAAGGTGCGCTGGTGACCAGCGTCGAAGCGGGTGCACCGGCGGACAAGGCGGGGGTGGAGCCGGGCGACGTTATTTTGCGTTTCAATGGAAAACCGATTGAGAAGTCAATTGATTTGCCACGCACGGTTGGGGAGATCAAGCCCGGTAGCAAAGCCACAGTCATCGTGCAACGGCGCGGTGCAACGAAAGAGCTGAGCGTGACCGTCGCCGAGATTGAGGTGGAGAAAACAGCGGCCAAGCCGGGGCCTGCCGAAGGCAAACCCAAAGCCGCAGCCGGTCAGGTCTTGGGCATGAGTGTGAGTGAACTGACCGAAGCCCAGAAGAAGGAGTTGCGCGTCAAAGGCGGCGTCGGTGTGGACACCGCCACCGATTCGGCAGCACGCGCTGGGCTGCGCCAGGGAGATGTCATTCTGGCTATCGGCAATGTGGAAGTTGGATCCGTCAAAGAGTTTGAAGCGGTGGTGGCCAAGCTGGATAAAACTAAGGCGATCAATGTGCTTTTCCGGCGCGGCGAATGGACGCAATACGCCTTGATTAAACCGGCAAACTAAGCGCAAAGGCTGCCAGACGGCCGCCAAGGACTGCTTTGGCTAGCCGGTTTGCGGCTGCTTGGCCCTGGCCCGAAGCTTGGAAAGCCCTTATTTAACGGTTTTTCAGGCCCGCGTGCTACAAAATTTGATTGATGATTTAGTTAGAATGGCGCTCTGAAAAGCCCGTTTTCGGTAATAAAGTAATTTGCAAAATTCGCGATACGGAATGTTCGTGGGTGCCGCACATGCCATCAACACCTTATTCACATGGTTTGCTTACAATCTGTGTATAACATGTGAATAAATTTATGTTGTCGATTGACAACAAGCCAATCCCTCCTATATGCAAGCGCGTCGTTTTACGCTTTTTCCCTACAATGAAGTTCCAGCTTTCGCAGTTGCCAATGATGGTTGGTTCAGGGCGCGTCGTTCATCCGACGCGCCCTTTTTTCTGCTCCTGCCTTTTTAATTCAATCTCTTGACCCTTCTGCTTGATGCAACACATCAGAAATTTTTCGATCATTGCCCATATTGACCACGGCAAATCTACCTTGGCCGACCGCCTCATTCAACGTTGCGGCGGACTGGAAGCGCGCGATATGCAAGCCCAGGTTTTGGACTCTATGGACATTGAAAAAGAGCGGGGGATAACTATCAAGGCGCAGACAGCTGCCTTGCAGTACAAGGCCGAAGACGGCCAGGTGTACAACCTCAACCTGATCGATACACCCGGCCATGTAGACTTCTCCTACGAAGTGAGCCGCTCGCTTTCGGCCTGTGAAGGCGCCCTGCTGGTGGTCGATGCCAGTCAGGGCGTGGAGGCGCAGACGGTGGCCAATTGCTATACCGCGCTGGAGTTGGGCGTGGAGGTGGTGCCGGTGCTCAACAAAATGGATTTGCCCAACGCCGACCCGGACAATGCGCGCTCCGAAATCGAGGACGTGATCGGCATAGATGCTACCGAGGCGATTCCCTGTTCGGCTAAAACTGGCCTAGGCATAGACGAGATTTTGGAGGCCATCGTCGCCAAGGTGCCGCCGCCCAAGGGGCGTCCTGAGGGCGCTTTGCGGGCCATGATCATCGACAGCTGGTTTGACAACTATGTCGGCGTGGTCATGTTGGTGCGCGTGGTTGATGGTCGCCTGGCGCGCGGCGAAAAGATCAAGATGATGGCTACCGGCGCGGTCTATAACGCCGACAGCCTGGGGGTGTTCACCCCCGCCAATCTGCCGCGCGAGTCCCTGGAGGCTGGCGAGGTGGGCTACATCATCGCCGGTATTCGCGAATTGCAGGCGGCCAAAGTGGGCGACACCGTGACCCTGATCAGGCCTGGCTCGGGTGGCGCAGCGGCCACCGCCACCGAAGCGCTTCCTGGTTTCAAGGAGATCCAGCCCCAGGTGTTTGCCGGTTTGTACCCGACCGAGGCCAATCAGTACGAAGGCCTGCGCGACAGCCTGGAAAAGCTCAAGCTCAACGATGCCTCGCTGCATTACGAACCCGAAGTGTCCCAGGCCCTGGGTTTTGGTTTTCGCTGCGGCTTTCTAGGCTTGTTGCACATGGAGATCGTGCAAGAGCGCCTGGAGCGCGAGTTTGACCAGGACTTGATCACCACGGCGCCCAGCGTGGTCTATCAGGTAGTGCAGGCCGATGGCGAAGTGCGGATGGTGGAAAACCCGTCCAAGATGCCTGACCAGGGCAAACTCGACGAAATCCGTGAACCCATCGTGACGGTTCACCTGTACATGCCGCAGGAGTATGTGGGCGCCGTCATGACCTTGGCCAACCAAAAGCGCGGATTGCAGCTCAATATGGCCTACCACGGCCGCCAGGTCATGCTCACCTACGACATGCCGCTAGGCGAAATCGTGCTGGATTTTTTTGACAAACTCAAATCGGTCAGCCGGGGCTATGCGTCCATGGACTATGAGTTCAAGGAATACCGCCCCTCCGATGTGGTTAAGGTAGATATTTTGCTCAATGGCGAGCGCGTTGACGCCTTGTCCATCATCGTGCACCGCACGCAGGCCACCTACCGGGGTCGCGCGGTCGTAGGCAAGATGCGTGAAGTAATTTCGCGTCAGATGTACGACGTCGCCATCCAAGCCGCAATTGGCGCTAATGTGATCGCGCGTGAGACAATTAAAGCCTTGCGCAAAAACGTGCTTGCCAAGTGCTACGGCGGCGATATTTCGCGCAAGCGAAAGCTCCTTGAGAAACAAAAAGCAGGCAAGAAACGCATGAAACAAATCGGATCGGTAGAAGTGCCCCAGGAAGCGTTCCTGGCTATTTTGCGGGTGGAAGACTGATGCCTTTTCTTACTTCTTTGGTGCTTGCCGCTTTTGTGGCCTACGCCGGTGCCTGGTTTATGGGTGCCGTAGAGGGCAACTTTGCATTCCTTTTGTTTATGGCCTCGACGGTCACCGGTGTCTATTGGCTGGCTGAGCGGTTTTACTTCTTGCCAGCGCGCCAAAGTGCGGCGCGCCAATTGCAAGAAGCCGATGACAAGCGCCGTGCCGATTTGCATGGCAAAGGCATTGCACGCGTCGATGGTGATATGGCCCAGGCTAGCGAAGCCATCCTGGCCCAGCCCTGGTGGCTAGACTGGACAGCCGGATTATTCCCGGTCATTATTTCGGTGTTCTTCCTTCGCTCGTTTATCGTCGAACCCTTCAAGATTCCCTCGGGCTCGATGATTCCCACCTTGCTGGTAGGCGATTTGATTCTGGTCAATAAATTTCATTACGGCTTGCGCCTGCCGGTACTCAACACCAAGATGACCGACGGCGAAAAGCCCCAGCGCGGCGATGTGATGGTGTTTCGCTACCCGCCCAAGCCCAGTCTGGACTACATCAAACGAGTGGTTGGCTTGCCTGGCGACACCGTGGCTTATCTGAACAAGCGCCTGACTATCAATGGGCAGGCGGTGCCTACCGAATCAGTGCCTGAGTTTTTTGATGAAGACGCTATGCGCTACTTCAAGCAATACGAAGAAAAATTCGGCACCCAGAGCCACCGCCTGCTCAACGACGAGCAGCGCCCTGCTTTTGTTCCTGGTGCCGATAGATTCCCCGGCTATGACAACTGCAATTACACCGTCGAGGGCGTGAGCTGCAAGGTGCCTGAGGGCCACTTCTTCATGATGGGCGATAACCGTGACAACTCCATGGACTCGCGTTACTGGGGCTTTGTGCCGGAGAAAAATATTGTCGGAAAAGCTTTTTATGTATGGATGAACTTCGGCAACCTCAAGCGTATCGGGCCCTTCCATTGATGTTGGTACGAGCCAATCAAACGGCCCGCTGCGCGCCGGTAGCGCTGCGGCGTAAAGGTACACAGTGAAACCCGAAATTGCGCAGTTGCAACTGCGTCTGCAACACCATTTCAATCGTCCGGCCCTGCTGGAGCAGGCCTTAACGCACCGCAGTTTTTCATCCGACCACTACGAGCGCCTGGAATTTTTGGGCGACTCGGTGTTGAGCCTGGCGGTGTCTGACTTTCTGTATGCCAAGTTGCAAAACCTGCCAGAAGGCGACTTGTCCCGCGTGCGGGCTAATTTAGTGCGCCAGGAGACCTTGCACCAATTGGCCGTAGATTTGGGCCTGTCGCCCCTGCTTAAATTAGGTGAAGGCGAGATGCGCTCGGGCGGCGCCAAGCGCCCTTCCATCTTGGCCGATGCGCTAGAGGCGATTATTGGTGCCATTTACCTCGATGCCGGATATCCTGCAGCGCAAGCCCTGGTCCAGCGCTTGTTCGATAAGCTCGACGTCAACCCTGGCATGGCCGCCATCGGCAAAGACCCCAAAACCGAATTGCAAGAATGGCTGCAGGCGCGCAAAATGCAATTGCCTGACTACAAAGTGGTCAACACCCTGGGCGCTGCGCACCAGCAGACCTTTGATGTGGCCTGCGAAATCGCGCAACTCGACTTGGTCGAGCGTGGCATTGGCGGTTCCCGCCGAGCAGCCGAGCAAGTCGCTGCCAGCGCGATGCTGCAAACCCTTCACTCCAAAGCCCCGCATGGCAACTAAAAACAAACCGACTCAGCCTGCTGCTGATGCCCCAGAACAGGAAGCGCAAGACGTGGACAGCATGCTCGCAGGTTTGCTCAAAACCATGCCGCGCCTAGCCGAAGCGGGCGAGCAGGGCGTAGCCGGCCAGCGCTGCGGTTCGGTCGCTATTGTGGGTAAACCCAATGTGGGCAAATCCACGCTGATGAACGCCTTGGTCGGGCAAAAAATCAGTATCACCTCGCGCAAGGCGCAAACTACGCGCCACCGCATCACCGGTATGCACACGCGCGGGGCCTCGCAATTTGTATTTGTCGATACGCCGGGTTTCCAGACGCGGCACAACAACGCGCTGAACCGCTCCCTCAACAAAACCGTAATGGGCGCGGTGGGTGATGTGGACTTGATTTTGTTCGTGGTCGAGGCCGGTATGTTCAACCAGGCCGATGCGAAAGTGCTGGCCTTGCTGAGCAAAGAGGTGCCCACCTTGCTGGTCGCTAACAAGCTCGATCAGGTGAACCGCCGCGCCGATATTGCGCCTTGGTTACAGGAGATGCAGCAACGCCATGCCTTTACCGAGTTTGTGCCCATGTCGGCCAAGAACGCCAAGGACATCGAGCGCATGCTGGGTATTTGCGAAAAATACCTGCCCGAGCAAGCCTGGTGGTATGCCGCCGATGAGCTGACCGACCGCAGCGAAAAATTTCTGACCAGCGAAACCGTGCGGGAAAAACTGTTCCGCCTCACGGGCGACGAATTGCCTTACACCTCAACCGTGGTCATCGATAAATTTGAGGAGGAAGCCGGGCGCGGCAAGCAAAAGCGTTTGTTGCGTATTGCCGCCACCATTGTCGTGGAGCGCGACGGCCACAAAGCCATGGTCATCGGCGACAAAGGCGAACGCATCAAACGCATCGGCACCGAAACCCGGGTCGAGCTGGAAAAGTTGCTCGATGCCAAAGTGTTTATTGAAATGTGGGTCAAGGTACGCTCCGGCTGGGCCGACGACGAGGCGCGCGTGCGTTCTTTCGGATACGAGTAAATGGCCGTCAAGCGTATTGCGGACGAACCGGCTTTTGTACTGCACCGCTACGACTGGAGCGAATCGAGCCTGATTCTGGAGGTGTTTACGCGCCACCACGGACGCATTGCCCTGATTGCCAAAGGTGCCAAACGGCCCAGTTCCAGTTTCCGACCGGTGCTTTTGCCCTTGCAGCGCTTGCACCTGGCCTTTGGTGGGGACGCCGAAATCCGCACGCTCAAAAGTGCCGAGTGGCAGGGCGGCCACGTCATGCCCACCGGCGAGGCCTTGCTCTCGGGCTATTACCTTAATGAACTCTTGCTGACGCTTTTGGCGCGCGACGATCCGCACCCCGTTTTGTTTGATGTCTATGCCAGCGTCGTGGCCGTGCTGGCCAGCGCGCACGAAGAAGTGCTGGAAGCGGCGCTGCGCAGTTATGAGCTGCTGCTCTTGCGCGAAGTCGGTTTGCTGCCGCAACTCGATGTGCAAACCCTCACCCTGGCAGCGCTGGAGCCGCAGCAGTCCTACACCCTGGTCCCCGAAGGCGGACTGCGCCAGGCCCACGCCGACGACCGGGCTTTTTTGAGCGGCGCACAATGGACGGGCTTGCAAGCCACGCTGGCTGAAGGCAGCCTTTTTACCGACACCTTGCGCGCCTGTGCGCCCCTGAGCGCGGCACTCAAGCCTTTGCTGCGCGCGCTGCTGCACTACCATTGCGGGGTTCGCACCCTGCGCACCCGCCAGATGATGGTGGACATCCAGTCCTATTGAACTTTCTGAGCTTCGATCTCGCAACCATTGCCCGCTTGCCATGCACACCTCATTTACCGCCTTGTCTGTCAATTTGAATAAAGTGGCCTTGGTGCGCAATACCCGCCACCTTGGCATCCCCAGCGTGACCCGCGCCGCGACCCTGTGTTTGCAGGCGGGGGCTTCGGGTATCACTGTGCATCCGCGGCCCGATGCGCGCCATATCCGCGGCAGCGATGTGCTGGACCTGGCGGAGTTGATGCAGCAATGGCCGGACCGCGAGTTCAACGTCGAAGGCAACCCTTTGCACAACCTGATGGATGTGGCCGCCGAGCTCAAGGCCCGCAATCTGCCCTTGCACCAGCTCACCTTGGTGCCGGACGGGCAGGGCCAATTGACCAGTGACCACGGTTGGAGCTTTCCGCAGGACACCGATGTACTGCGCCCCTTGATTTCCCAGGCGCATGCTTGGGGCGTGCGCGTGAGTTTGTTCATGGATGCTGATGCCGATGCCATGGCCGGCGCCAAAGCGGTGGGCGCGGACCGGGTGGAGCTCTACACCGAGCCTTATGCGGCAGCTTGGGGTAGCGCCGGGGAGTCGGACCAATTGGCGCGTTTTGCCCAGGCCGCACGCGCCGCCACTGCGGTGGGCTTGGGCATCAATGCGGGGCACGACCTCAATCTGGACAATCTGGGCGCATTCATACGCGCCGTCCCTGGGGTGCGCGAAGTCTCGATAGGCCATGCGCTGATTGCCGATGCTTTGGAGCGCGGCTATACCGGCGCGGTGCAGGCCTATCTGGCTTGTTTGCGCCCATGATTTTCGGCATTGGCACGGATATTTGCGACGTGCGGCGTATCCGCACTAGCCTGGAGCGCCATGGCGAGCGCTTTGCCGCCAAAGTTTTGGCGCCCGGTGAATTGGCCACCTGGAAGGTCCGCAGCAGCCGTTGGCCCGAGCGCGGCGTGCGCTATGTGGCCACTCGTTTCAGCGCTAAAGAAGCCTTTAGCAAGGCCGTCGGTTTAGGCATGCGCATGCCCATGACCTGGCGCTCCTGCGAAATTGCCAAGCTGCCCAGCGGAGCGCCGGTGGTGGTTTTGCATGGTGCCCTCAAAGAGTGGTTTGAGGCGCGCGGCTTGCAAGCGCAAATCAGCCTCAGCGATGAAACCGACTATGCAGTAAGTTTTTGCGTGGTCGAGTCAATCCCTCGCAGCCTCGCGACTGCGCCGGCCATGGCGCAAGACGCAGTTGGCGAGCCTGGGCCTTCGCAGCCCGCCGCGACCTAAGCCGGGTGCGATGAATAAGACGCAGCAACACGCCCCTTTGATGATTGACATTGCAGGCACCCGCTTGCAGGCGTTGGACCGACTGCGCTTACGCCATCCATGGGTGGGCGGCTTGATTTTGTTTGGCCGCAATTGGGAAAACCGGGCGCAATTGACGCAGCTGTGTGCCAGCATCAAGCGCTTGCGCCCTGACCTGCTGATTGCGGTGGACCATGAGGGCGGTCGGGTGCAACGGTTTCGCAATGACGGATTTGTGCACCTGCCGCCCATGCGCGTGCTGGGCGATATGTTTGTTGCTGCGCCGCGCAAAGGCATACGGGGCGGGCCCCTGGCGGCGACCCGCGCCGCGCTCGCCTGCGGCTATGTGATGGGCGCGCAATTGCGGGCTTGCGGGGTAGATATGAGTTTTGCGCCGGTGCTGGACCTGGATTACGGCGCCAGCAGCGTGATTGGCAATCGGGCTTTTTCCGATGACGCGCGTACCGTGAGCCTGCTGGCCCAAAGCCTGATGCAAGGCATGGCGCAAACCGGTTTGGCCCATTGCGCAAAACACTTCCCAGGTCACGGTTACGCGCGTGCCGATTCGCATCTCGCGGTGCCGGTGGACAAGCGCAGTTTGCGCAGCATCTTGGCTAAAGACGCGGCGCCTTATGCCACGCTGGATCTGGTGTTACAGGCAGTGATGCCGGCGCACGTGGTGTACCCGAAGGTCGATAGTTTGCCTGCTGGTTTTTCTGCGATCTGGCTGCAAAAGGTGTTGCGCCAGAGCCTGGGCTTTAGCGGCGCGATATTTAGCGATGACTTGTCCATGGCCGGTGCACGCCAGGTGCAGGGCCGCGAAATCAGCGCCACCCAAGCGGTGCTGGCCGCTTTGCAGGCCGGTTGCGATATGGCTTTGCTGTGTAACCAGTCCTTGGTCGGAAAACCTGGGGACTCACCTTTAGACGCGGTTTTGGCGGAGCTAAGCCAGGCGCAAAGCATGGGCTTGTACCAGCCTAATCCAGAAAGCCACGCCCGGCGTTTGGCGCTCTTTCCCAAGCTGCCGTCTTTGGCTTGGGCAGGCATGCTGCAATCTGCCGCTTACCAGCGCGCCCTGGCCGCCTTGCCCTGAGAATCGCGACAGCAGGCGCTGCGAAGGCCTAGGGAGAGCGATGTAATCGCGGGTGCGACAAGGTGGAGATCTGGTCGTCCACTGCTTGCGTTACTGCCATGTCTTTTTTCCACTGCGCATGGCGACCAATTAAAAGTTGCAGCGCTTGGACGTCCCGCACTGAGGGCGCCGCCTTGATTTGTGCGAGCGCCGCCGCCTTGTTGCCAGTGTCTAGCAATGCGAGCACTTTTGCCGCCCATGGGGCCGGACGTTTCATGGGATGACCTTTGTCCTGCACAATCTGTTTTTTTTCATTGTCACACAGAGACAGGGTTTTCATGAAGCAAAGCTTGCAATCGGTCTGGGTCAGCGTCATGGTCGCGCTACTAAGCGCGTGTGCCTCTGCGCCGCCTACTAAAGCGCCGGTGGTGGTCGGTACAGTCCAAGCAGCCGAAAAAGCGCCTGCCACGGAAACCGGTTTGACCGCCACACCACCAGGCAAAGCGCAGGGCGAAGATGCTTCCGCCAAAACGCCAGTAGCCGAAGTGCCCGTGGTGCCTGCGCCACCGCCTGCGCCGGTGGTCAAAACCCCGCCGCGTATCGGCCTGGCCTTAGGTGGTGGTGCTGCGCGGGGCTTTGCCCATGTCGGCGTAATTCAAGTGTTGGAAGAAGCGGGCATCCGGCCCGCGCTGGTAACCGGCACCTCGGCGGGCAGCCTGGTGGCAGCGCTGTATGCCAGTGGCAAAAACGGCGCACAGTTGCAATACATCGCCGAAACCATGGAAGAGGCCACTATTGCGGATTGGACGCTTCAGGTTTTCACCCGCGGCGCATTGCGCGGTGAGGCGCTTGCTAAATACGTGAACGCGCAGGTCGGGCAAAAGCCCATCGAAGCCATGCCTATGCCGCTGGGTATTGTGGCCACCGACCTCAATAGCGGTAATGACATCGTTTTCCAGCGCGGTGATACCGGTACGGCGGTGCGCGCCTCCAGCGCGGTTCCGGCGGTTTTTCAACCCGTCAGGATTGGCAATCATGAATATGTGGATGGTGGCCTGGTCTCGCCGGTACCGGTGCGTGCTGCTAAAAAAATGGGGGCCGAGCTCATCATTGCAGTGGACATTTCCAGCCCGCCGGAGGCCGCCTCGGCCAGCGGTACCTTGGAGATTCTTTTGCAAACCTTCACCATCATGGGCAAAAGCATCAATAGCTTGGAACTACAAGGCGCCGATGTGGTGATCCGGCCCCAGTTGCTCGGCATCTCCAGCGCGGATTTCGGGGCGCGTAAGCGCTCGATTGAAGCGGGCCGCAAAGCCATGCTGGCCGCATTGCCTCAGTTGCGCGCTGCGCTGGAGGCTAAAACGCGCTGAGGCCCTGCCTCGCCTGCAGTGCACTGCGGTGGCGACATTTTTTGGCGTGTGCGCTGCGATCAGAGCCAAAAAAAAGGCCCCGTTTTGCAACGAGGCCTTGAAGGGATCCCTGAACCAAAGGTTTCGAAAGGATCCGAGGAGACAATCGACGGGAAGCTTTCGCTTCCGATAAACCTACTGTATCAGGGTTTTCCCTTGGTTTTCTGCGCAAGTTTAAAAAAACTTGCAGCCACCTGACAAATTAACGCTTCTTGCTGGAAGCGGTAGCTTGCTTGGTCGCAGTGGTAGCGGTAGCTGCCATGGCGTTGAAGTTGGCTTCAGCGACGTCGGTGGCTTGCTTGACAGCTTTCTGAACCGATTCCAGTGCATTGTGGGCAGCGGCAACCGTGCTTTTCATCATGGCTACTGCCGACTCAGAGCCAGCAGGTGCATTTTTGGCAGCGCTATCGACCAAAGCGGCCACTTTTTGCTGGGCTTCAGCAGCCTGGACTTCCATGGTCTTGGTGAACTCTGCGCCGGCACCGCTGGCGATGTCGTACAGGTGACGGCTGTAAGCAGCAGTCTTTTCGGCCAAGGGTTGCAGCAGGCCGGATTGCAGAGCCATCAGTTCCTGGGCATCTTTCACGCTCAGGAAGGTTTGGGTGTGGGCAGAAGCCTCAGACAGGGCAGCTTTGGAAGCGGCCAGGTTGAGTTCAACCAGTTTTTCAACGCCTTCGAAAGCTTTGCTGGTCAGGCCAAACAGAGTTTCGAGGTTGGATTTGTTGGAAGCGACGACTTGTTCTACGGTTAGCATAAAAATACTCCAAAGTTAAATAAACAAAAGACCAGGTTAAGAGACTCTATCTGCTCCGTAACCCGCCTCGCTTAGGCCATGTTGCAGTGCAGCATAAACGAATTATAGGGATGAAAGCCCGTCTTACAAGATATTTTTGTTGCAATGCAGCAAAAAAGTTAAAAATTTGTTGATGGGGGGCAAGCCAAAAGAGCTTTTCCCTCTGAAACATCGGATTCGGAGGGCCTTGCGCCCAAGCGCGGAAAGCACAGGCGGCGGTGGCAAAATGCGCTTCATTCGCAAAATTTTGCACAGCTCTGTCCTGGGTGCGGACTCTTTAACCTCTTTCCCCTCCTTGTATGTCCAAACCTGAACCCGCGCCGCGCAGCGCCTTCGGCACCTGGCGCAGCATCACTACCCGCTGGGCGGACAACGATGCCTATGGGCATGTGAACAATGTGGTCTATTACGGCTGGTTTGATACTGCGGTAAACGCTTATCTGATTGAGCAGGGGGCTTTGGACCTGCAGGGCGGCGCGGTCATCGGCCTGGTGGTGGAAACCCAGTGCAATTATTTTTCTCCCCTGTCTTTCCCGCAGACGGTGGAACTGGGCTTGCGGGTGGCACACCAGGGTCGCAGCAGCGTGCGCTATGAAATAGGCGTTTTTGCCGTGGGTCAGCCACAGGCAGCGGCGCAAGGCCATTTCGTTCATGTCTATGTCGATGCCGCCAGCCGCCAGCCTGCACCGCTACCGTCAGCCTTGGTGGGGGCCTTGGAGCATCTTCGATCGCTGTCGTCCTAGCAGCGGACTTAGCTTTTTTATCCGCCACCTTTGATTTGGCATCCTTTATTTTGAGTGGAGCTTTTGCATGCAGCAGTTGAGTCAGACCGAGGCCGTTGACACGGCCATCCGCAGCCGAATGTCGGTGCGGGCCTTTACCACGCAGGCGGTGGCGCGCACCGACATCGAGGCGATTTTGGAGGTCGCCAGCCGTGCGCCTTCGGGTACCAATTGCCAGCCTTGGCGCGTCTATGTGCTGCAAGGCGCCAGCCGCGATAGCCTGGTGGATCAGGTTTGCGCCGCTCACGACGCCCTACGCGCCGACCCCGCGCTGGCCGAACGCTACCGTGAGGAATATGACTACTACCCTGAAAAATGGGTTAGCCCTTATATAGACCGCCGCCGCGAAAACGGCTGGGGCTTGTATGGCTTATTGGGTATTGGCAAAGGCGACAAGGACAAGATGCATGCCCAGCACCAGCGCAATTACCGCTTTTTTGATGCGCCTGTGGGCTTGATGTTCACGATTGATCGCGTGATGGGGCGCGGCTCGCTGGTGGACTACGGTGCTTTCATGCAAAGCATCATGGTTGCTGCGCGCGGGCGGGGTTTGCACACTTGCCCGCAAGCAGCTTGGAACGGCTTTGCCAAAATTATCATGCCGCACATCGGGGCTGGCGAAGGCGAAATGCTGGTCTGCGGCATGGCCCTAGGCTATGCCGATGCGCAAGCGCCCGTGAATGGCTTTGTCACGCCCCGCGTGCCGATGGCAGAATTTACGCATTGGCTGGATTGATAATTTATTTGGGGGGCGGCTTGCGCTGCCTCAATGCTTCAGCCAAACGCGTTTTCGCTTTCCACTTCGTAACCACTCCTTTCTAAGCTATCACTATGTCCACTTCCAAGCCTCGCATTTTGGTAACCCGCGCTATTTTTCAAAGCGTGATTGACCGCCTGTCTGCCCATTTTGAGGTCGAGTCCAACCCGGACGATGTGCTGTGGGATCGGGCGGAGTTGCTGCGCCGTATGCAGGGCAAGGTGGGTGTGTTTGCCACCGGCACCGAGCGCATGGACACCGAGCTGCTAGCCCAATGCCCTGAGCTAAAAATTTGCGCCAATATGACGGTGGGCTATAACAATTTTGACCTGCCCGCCATGACCGCTGCCGGTGTGCTGGGCACCAATGCACCCGATGTGCTGACCGAAACCACGGCCGATTTCGGCTTTGCGCTTTTGCTCGCTACCGCCAGGCGGGTGACCGAAAGCGAGCATTTTTTGCGCGCCGGGCTGTGGACACGCTGGAGCTATGACATGTTCTCCGGCGCCGAAGTGCATGGCAGCACTTTGGGGATCATTGGCATGGGGCGCATTGGGCAGGCCATTGCCCGCCGCGCGGCTTTTGGTTTTGGCATGCAAGTGATTTATCACAACCGCAGCCGCCTAGATGCCGCTACTGAAGCGGCCTGCAAAGCAAGTTATTCGGGCAAGCAAGAACTCTTGCAAACCGCGGACCATGTGATGCTGGTATTGCCCTACAGCGCCGCCTCGCACCACACCATTGGCGCGGCAGAACTGGCCCTTATGAAGCCCACGGCCACGCTGATCAATTTGGCGCGCGGCGGCATCGTCGATGACGGCGCTTTGGCGCACGCTTTGCGCAATCGCACCATCGCCGCCGCCGGTCTGGATGTGTATGAAGGCGAGCCCACGGTCCACCCGGATTTGCTTACCGTGCCCAATGTCGTGCTAACGCCGCA
>CANNEW010000037.1 GCA_947503685.1 Comamonadaceae bacterium
CCCAGCGGTTGAGCAAGTGGCCGCGCCGGTCCAACTCGGCAATGGTCTGGGCGGGGAAACGCGCCTCGATGTGCAAGGTGTCGCGCGACTCCAGCAGGCCAAAGCGCCCGGACAGCCAGCGCGGCGCTTCCAGCGCTTCTTGCATGTCGCAGCCGTAGTCAATCAGGTTGATATAGGTTTGCAAATGGATTTGCGGCTGTCCATCCGCGCCCATGCAACCCACCACGCCCCAAAGCTTGTCGTCCTTGAAGGCGATGGACGCAATCAGCGTGTGCAGCGGCGTCTTGCCCGGCTGCAGGTGGTTGGGGTGGGTCGGGTCCAGGTTGAAATAAGCGCTGCGGTTTTGCAACACCACGCCGGTATTACCCGCCACTACGCCCGAGCCAAACACGCCGTACAGGCTGTGAATCAGCGCCACGGCGTTGCCTTCAGCATCCACCGTGGCGATAAACACGGTGTCGCCGCTGAGGCTGCCATAAGAAGGCACTTTGTCCCAGGGTAAGGCGCGCGCCGGGTCCATCAGGCTGCGGCGCTCGTCGGCGTAAGCTTTGGAAATCAGGCGCTCCATGGGCACATCGGCATAGGCCGGATCGGCCAGGTGGCGGTCGCGGTCGTGGTAGGCGATCTGCTTGGCCTGCACCAGCAGGTGCACATGGTCAGCGCCTAAGTGCGGGTGCTTGTGCAGTTCCAGTGGCTCTAGCAAATTGAGCATTTCCAGCACGGTAAAGCCCTGGGTGGGCGCAGGCGTCTCAAAAATCTTCACGTCCCGGTAAGTGCCACTGATGGGCTCGCCCCAGCGCGCGGTCTGCGCGGCCAGGTCGGCTTCGGTAAACAAGCCGCCTTTTTCTTTGGCAAAGCGGGCCAGCTCGCCCCCGACTTCGCCTTCGTAAAAACCGGCGCGGCCACGCTCGGCAATGGCTTGCAAAGTCTTGGCCAGGCCGGGGTTACGCAAGAGCGCGCCGGGGCGCGGAGTTTTGCCATCGGGCATGAAGATGGCCATGGTCTCAGCGTGCGGCGCGAGGTCTTTGGCCGTGGCCTCGATAAAGCCAGACAAGCGCGCTGTCACAGGAGCACCGTCGCGCGCATAGCCTATGGCGCTTTGCAGATTGCGCGCCAAAGGCAGCTTGCCGTAGGCCGCGTGTGCCTCGGCCCAGCTGGCCACCGCGCCGGGCGTGGTGGTCGTGGCGGGCAAGATGCCGCGAAACGGAATTTCGCTATGCCCTTGGCTTTTGTACCAATCCACCGTGGCGCTGGCCGCCGCGCGCCCGCCGCCGTCCAGGTAGCGCACTGCTTTGCTTTTGGCATCGTAAATCAGCCAAAAGGCATCGCCGCCCACGCCCGTCATGTGCGGATAAAGCACCGCCAGGGCAGCGGCGGTGGCGATGGCTGCATCCACCGCCGAGCCACCGGCGCGCAACACGTCTGATCCGGCTGCGGAAGCCAAAGAATGCGGGCAGGTCACCATGCAAGAAGGCCCCATGGTGACGGGACGGCCGGTATTGATTTTCATAAGGGGGGTGGGGTTTGAAAGGATTGGTTTTTATGCGTGCCCCGTGGCGGCTGCAAAAACCGGGAGGGGGGATTATGAGGGTTCCAGAACCCTTGGCAAGGAAGCAATTTTGGCTTCAAATGAAGCAAAATCCAGAACATTCATCTGAGACAACTTTGACACAGCAGATGTATTCGCTATTCGCGAATAGCGAATACGCTCATCTTGCAAAATGCATCCAAGGTCAAAATGGGACAGGGATAGGCCCGCTCAAACTCGGCGGCAATGGCCAGCAAATCGCGGTCGCCAGTCACCAGCACCTGCGCTTTGCCTGCCACCGCCAAGTGCATGAAAGGCACATCCAGTACATCGCGGCAATCGGGCACCGTGGGAGGTGGCTGCGCAATCCGCACAGTTTCGGCATACGGCAAGTAGTCGGCCAGCAACTCGTCTTGTTCAGCTGGCGACAAGCGGAACTTGGGGTAAGCCAACACACGCACCAGCTCTTGCACCGTGGCTGTGCTAGCCAGCGGCAGCACCACGCCTTGCTGCCACGCCTGACGCACCTGCCCGGCTGCAGCGCCGCGAAAAACCAGCGCAGACAAGACCACGTTGGTGTCCAGCACCACGCGCACAGCGGCGCTCATGCTGTGGGCTTGGCCTTTTTGGCAGCCGCCTTCTTGGGTTTGGCAGGCGTCACCTCATAAGCAGCAGCAGGCTCGTTGACCATGGCTTTAGGTGCCGCAGGGGCTCTTGCCCACGCAAGCGCAGCGGCCATGTCATCGGCTGTCAGATCCAACTCGGCCAATTTGGCGCGCACCGCATCGCCACGCTGAATGCGCACGGGCGTCAAGATGAGCTGCCCGTCACGCGCCTCGACATCAAAGTATTCGGTCGCCCCCACGGCCTGCGTCAGGCTCTTGGGCAGGGTGAGTTGGTTTTTGGCGGTGATTTTGGCAAGCATGCTCTTATCCTAAAGTAAGGAATCATTACTTTAACCAGTTTTCAACTGAAGCGCAACGGGCATCATGCCAAGCGGGGACTGCAGCTACAGCGTCAGCGGTTTGAGCTTCAAGCGTTTGGCATTTTTAGCCATGACGCTGTCCAGCGTAATAAGGCCTGTGGCGCGGGCGCCTATGGCGCAGGCCAGGTGCAGCGCATCACCGGCGCGCAAGGCAGCGCTTACATCCTCGCACAGCTTGGCGGCCTGGTGAAAATGGCCGGGTTCGACTGGCAGCAATTGCAAGTCATTGGCGCACATGCGTTCAAACTGCGCCCACGCGGTATGCGCTTGCTCCGCTGTCAATTGCCCGGTGCGCTGTTTGATACCCAGAGCGCTGGCAAATTCGGTGACGCACCAGGCGGCGCTTGCGATGTCGTCGGTACAGGCGGCGTACCACTTGTGCGCTTGGGCTGTTTTGGCTTCATGGGTGCATAGCGCAACCATCACGCTGGTATCCACGTACAGCATCAATAGCGCGCCTCTTGGCGCAATTGCTCCATCACCGGGCTACCCAGCGGCATGTCTTGGGTGTCGCGCGCCAATTCTTGGGCAAAAGCTTTGCGGTTCCAGCGCGAGGGCGCGCTCAGGTGCAACGCGCCGTCGGTGCCCAGTTGGGCTAGCAGTTGATCGCCTTCTTTCAGGCCGGTTTGGCGCACATAGGCGGCGGGAATGCGTACCGCAAGGCTATTACCCCATTTGGCAACTTGCAGGTTCATAGTGGCTCCAAAAGATATACATTATTGTAGATCTATTTTCAACTTGCAATGCCCGGGTTCGCCCTAGCCCCACACCAAATCCACCCGCTCCAGCCCATGAAAGTGGTACACATCTTTGACCACCGGCCGGTGCGCGAGCCGCAAGCCGGGCAGTCGGGCAAAGAGGATAGGCAGCGCGATTTGCAACTCCAGCCGCGCCAGCGGCGCGCCAATGCAGAAGTGGATGCCCGCGCCAAAGGACAGGTTGGCGCCTTGCTTGCGCTGCGGCATAAAGCGCAGGGGCTCGGTAAATTGCAGCGGGTCCAGGTTGGCGGCGGCCAGGATGAGGCCAATGCTTTGGCCCCTCTCGATCGCCACGCCTTCGGCCAGTGGCACGTCTTGCAGCGCGTAGCGCGAAAAAATATGCACCGGGGCGCAAATGCGCAGGCACTCTTCCACGGTGGCTTGGGTTGCGGCTTCGTCGGCAAACAAGGTGGCCGGGTCCAACCCGCTGTCCAGGATGGTGGTGGCAGCGTTACCAATCTGGTGCACCGTCGCTTCGTGCCCGGCGTTGAGTAGCACGATGATGGTCGAGACCAGTTCTTCGTCGCTCATAGGCGTGCCAGCGCGGTCGCTGCGGATCATGCTGCTGATCAGGTCGTCTTGCGGTTGGCTTCGGCGCTGCGCGATCAGGCCGCGCACATAGGCGGCAAATTCGCCTGCCGCCTGGTTGGCCGCCAGCTCGTCGGCCCGCGTGCGGCCAAACATATACATGCGCACATAGTCATGCGACCAGCGCAGCAGCTGTGGGCCCATGGCCTCAGGCACACCCAGCAGGCGCGCAATGATGGTGACCGGGATGATGTCAGCAAACGCGCTGAGTAATTCGACATGGCCTTGGCTTGCAAAGCGGTCGATCAAGGCATGCGCCAGCGTGGCGATTAGCGGGCGAAAGCGTTCAATCTGCCCCGACACAAAAGCGCGGTTGACCATGGTGCGCAAGCGCGTGTGCTCGGGCGGCTCGAGTGACAACAGCGACCATTGCTCGGCCTGGTCAAAGTCCCGCAGATGCGGCGCCGGCTCGGGCAGGCCTAGCTCCTTGCGCGTGGCCACATGCAGTATCTGCCGGCCAAAGCGCTTGTCGCGTAACAAGCTGTTGACTTGTGCATAGCCGCAGCAAAACCACTGCGCCTGTTCTTCCCAGTAAAACAAGGGGCATTGCGCGTGCAAAGCAGCATAGGCCGCGTTGGGGTTTTGATAAAAATCCGGGTCGCGCGCGTCAAGCGACACGCGGCGGCTGGTGGCGTCTATGCGCAGGTAAGACATTTGCATGAAAACGGCCCGGCCGAAAGTGCGCGCCGAGTAGCGCGGTTTTTAAAAATGAATGACTGTGCGAATGGACTTGCCTTGGTGCATCAAATCAAAAGCTTCGTTGATGCGCTCTAGCGGCATGGTGTGGGTGACAAAGGCGTCAAGCGCGATTTCGCCGCGCATGGCTTGCTCGACCATGCCGGGCAATTGGGTGCGGCCTTTGACGCCACCAAAAGCACTGCCGCGCCAGACGCGGCCAGTAACCAATTGGAAGGGCCGCGTGCTGATCTCCTGCCCGGCACCGGCTACCCCGATGATGATGCTCTCACCCCAACCTTTGTGACAACACTCCAGTGCGGCGCGCATGACCTGCACATTGCCTATGCACTCAAAGCTGAAGTCCACACCGCCATCGGTCATCTCCACGATAACTTCTTGAATTGGTTTGTCAAAGTCACGTGGGTTGATGCAATCGGTAGCGCCCATGACGCGGGCCAGATCAAATTTACCGGGGTTGGTGTCTATGCCGATGATGCGCCCTGCCCCAGCCAGGCGCGCACCTTGCACCACGGCCAGGCCGATGCCGCCCAGACCAAAGACAGCCACCGTATCGCCAGCCTTCACTTTGGCGGTGTTGCTAACGGCGCCCAGGCCGGTGGTGACGCCGCAGCCCAGCAAACATACTTTTTGCGGGTCAGCCGCCGGGTTGATTTTGGCGAGGGACACTTCAGCCACCACGGTGTATTGGCTAAAGGTGCTGGTGCCCATGTAATGGAACAGCGGCTGACCTTGGTAGCTCAGGCGCGAGGTGCCGTCGGGCATCACGCCACGTCCCTGGGTGGCGCGCACGGCCTGGCACAAATTGGTTTTTCCCGACAAACAAAATTTTCACATGCGGCACCCGGCTGCGTAAAGCGGAATGACATGGTCGCCCGGCGCCACGCTGGTGACGCCCTCGCCCACCTCCACCACGATGCCCGCGCCCTCGTGGCCCAGCACCGCCGGGAACAAGCCCTCGGGGTCATCGCCGGACAAGGTGTAGGCGTCGGTGTGGCACACGCCGGTGTGGGTGATGCGCACCAGCACTTCACCCGCGCGCGGCGGCGCGACATCGATCTCCACCACTTGCAAAGGCTGATTCGCCCCAAAGGCCACTGCGGCGCGTGATTTCATATTCATCTCCGGTAAGGGGATGGAATATAGCGCCAAGTGGCCCGAGACTACACCGCAGCCAGCGCCTGATTCAGGTCATCTTTCAAGTCGTCAATATGTTCAATGCCTACGCACAAACGCACCGTGTCTTCACTGACGCCAGACTGGGCCAACTCTTCGGGTGATAACTGGCGGTGCGTGGTCGAGGCAGGATGGGTAGCCAGCGAGCGCACGTCACCAATATTGACCAGGCGAGTAAAGAGTTGGAGCGCATCGAGAAAGCGCGCCCCACCCTCGCGGCCACCTTGCACACCGAAGGTGAGCAGTCCTGAGGCCCTGCCGCCCATGTATTTTTGGGCCAAGGCATGGTCCGGGTGGTCACTCAGGCCGGCATAGTTGACCCACTTGACTTTGGCGTTTTGCTTGAGGTGATGGGCCACGGCCAGGGCGTTGTCGCAGATGCGGTCCATGCGCAGCGCCAGAGTTTCGATGCCTTGCAAGATCAAAAATGAATTAAAGGGCGAGATCGCAGCCCCGGTATTGCGCAGTGGCACCACACGAGCCCGACCAATATAGGCCGCCGCGCCGAGAGCCTCCGTGTACACCACGCCGTGGTAGCTGACGTCGGGTTCATTCAGGCGCTTAAAACGGGCCTTGTGTTCCGCCCAGGGAAATTTGCCCGAGTCGATGATGGCGCCACCCAAACTATTGCCATGGCCACCCAGGTATTTGGTTAGCGACTGCACCACAATATCGGCGCCATGTTCAATCGGACGGCACAGATAAGGGCTGGGCACGGTGTTATCCACAATCAGTGGGATTCCGTGCTGATGCGCAATAGCGGCCATGGCGGCAATGTCGGTGATATTGCCCTGCGGGTTACCCAAGGACTCCACAAAAATCGCCTTGGTTTTGTCGTCGATCAAGGCGGCAAAACTCGAGGGGTCGCGGTAGTCGCCAAAACGTGTGGTGATACCAAACTGCGGGAAGGTGTGCGCAAACAAGTTGTAGGTGCCGCCATACAGGGCGCTAGAGGAGACGATGTTGTCACCCGCCTCGGCGATTGTCTGGATCGCGTAGGTAATGGCGGACTGGCCCGAGGCCACTGCCAGCGCGGCGAGACCGCCTTCCAGCGCTGCGACCCGTTCTTCCAGCACCGATTGCGTGGGGTTCATGATGCGGGTGTAGATGTTGCCCGCCACTTTCAGGTCAAACAAGTCTGCGCCGTGCTGGGCACTGTCAAAAGCGTAGGCCACGGTCTGATAAATCGGTGGAACCACCGCTTTGGTCACGGGATCAGGCTTGTAGCCGGCGTGTACTGCCAGAGTTTCGATTTTCATGGGGTCTCCTTGGGTTGAGCAAATCAGGCTGTAGGCGGCATGCAAGTAGGTACCAACTGGATAGACCAAGTTAAATCGGTGACCCGGTTCCCTAGCGACACTGCCTGGCGCGATCTTAGATTTTATCGAATGAAAGCCAAGAACTGTTTTTGCCTATGTTCATAACCGGGAGTTGGAAAGCAAAAAAATGCCTCAACCCAGCAACATGCGCACGTGATCGTTCAAAAACCGCCCTTTCGGATCCAGCTTTCGGCGCAAGGCGCGAAAATCCTCGGCGCGCGGATAGAGCGCTGTGACATCGTCCGTATCCAAAAAATGCATTTTTCCCCAGTGTGGTCGGGCCTTGTAGCGTCGCAATATCGCGTCCACGTCACGCAAATAGTCCCAATAGTCCACACCAGGCTGGCCGGATACCGATAGGGTAATACTGTCCTGTTGGTAAAACGGGCTTATCCACGCTGGATCCCCCGCAGTAAAGCGGTATTCAATGGGAAACAAGCAATGGGTGTGTTTGTTCAACATCAAGTCGCGCACCGCGCGCACCGCCTCTTTGCCGTGTTGTACCGGTACGGCGTATTCAAGTTCATGGAAGTTCGGGATGTATTCGATGGGGTAAATATCGCTGGAATAGGCAATTTTTTCGAAGGGGGTGTGCATCACCGGCCGGTCGCTGATGTCTATGACTTTCATCTCGCAGACATCTGCCGTTTTCTTGGTCGTAGTCCGTGGCGCATCGGCGGTATCAGCCAAGCAATAAAGATGGCGACTTTGGGCTGTGGGGCACCAAAAGAACCCGAAGTGCCGGTGAGTAGAGGCCAGTTCGTCATGCCGCTCCATGCAGGTTTCAAAGTCATCGCGCCACAAATGCTCGTGCAGCTGGTAAGCGTCCGTAACTTGCAACGTCAGCTCGGAAATGACGCCCAGCGTTCCTACCGTTACCTGCGCCGCGTGCAGCATGTCCGTATCACTGCCATCTACCACCAAAACACTTCCATCGGGCTGCACTAGACGCAGGCCAACAATAGCGGTAGCCAGACAACCCAGCGTACTGCCCGTGCCATGCGTACCGGTAGTGAAGGCACCCGCTACCGCTTGCGAATCGATGTCGCCTTGGTTGACCAATGAGAGGCCGTGCGATTTGAGTTGGATCGCTAAGTCATGGATTCGGGTTCCCGCAGCCACCGTGACCTTTTTTTTCGCATGATCGACATGGCTTACACCCTGCATCTGCGCCAGCGACAGCAATAAACCGCCGGTACCCACCACAGGCGTGAAACTGTGTCCAGAACCCGCCACCCGTAGGTTCAAGTCCAGCCGGTCTGCTTCGGCCACCATTTCACACAGTTGCGCCTCTTGCGTGGGTGCCGCTTTGTAACGGGCAATGCAAGACTGGTTACCAACCCAATTGCGCCACAGGCCGCCTTTTTCAAAATCCATGTCGTACTCCTTAAAGTGAGCCCGCAGTCTTACATCGCAGTAAATCCGTTATCTACAAACAAATGCGTTCCATTGACAAAACTAGCTTCGTCGCTGAGCAAAAACAAAGCCGCATTGGCAACTTCCTCGGGTAGGCACATGCGCCCTTGCATGGCGCGGATGGCCGCATCACTGGCATCTACGCCATAGTGGGTCAGGGCCTGTACTTCACGCTGGCCGTGCGGAGTTTCGATAAAGCCAGGGCAGACTGCGTTGCAGCGAATATTGCGGTCGCGAAACTCCACGGCGATGGCGCGGGCGAACATATGCACTGCGCCCTTGGTCAGGTTGTACAGCACTTCCATAGGCGTTGCCGCCACCGCCGAAATGGACGAAGTGCACACAATGCGCCCGCCTCCCGCTGCCAACATGCCGGGCAAGACTGCGCGGGTCATCATGAACATAGAGCGCACGTTGATGTCCATGAGGTAGTCGTAATCCTGATCGGTGGTTTCCAAAAACGGTTTGACCACGATAGTTCCCGCATGGTTGAACAGCAAGGTCGGCGGGCCAAAAGTATGGTTGGCATAGGCCACTGCCGCTTCTACTTGGGCTCTGTCGGACACATCCGCTTTCACAAAGCTGGCCTGCAAGCCCAGACCACGCAAGTCCGTCGCCAGGGCTGCGCCCACTTCCTCCTGAATATCCACGATGGTGACCCGCGCACCCTGGGCGGCAAACAAGCGCGCCGCTGCACCGCCACAACCGGTAGCGCCTCCGGAGATCAATGCGCTGTGCCCTGCTAAACGCTGATCCATGACGTACTCCTTTTCAGGTATTGACAAGGTGGCAATTACATCCGCGCATCGCTAAGGCGCCTTGCACCCCTACACCAGGGCGCGCAAAACTTATCCCGCCAGTGCTTTTTCTTGCGCCGCGATAGCGTCCTGACGTTTGGCGATTTCGTCGCCCACGGGGGGGCCTTTGAAGCGCTTGTTCTCCACGCCAAACCACAACACAGCCAGCAAAACGACAAAGCCCGAGGAGTAGTAGATGAGGCCGGGCACAAAGTCGGTACCCGCCGCCGCATCCGCTTGGACGCTGGGTACAAACACATGGCCGGCTATGGTCACGACCACGGTCCCCATCATGACGATGAGGGCAAATGGTTTGGACAAGGCGCCCAGGCGAAAGGGACCAAAGGTGTTCCAACTTTTGCCTTCGACAAAAAAGCCCGCCATGATGGGCATGCCGTACGAGATATACAAATACATGGCGCTGCCGGTGGACAAGGCCGCAAAGGCGCCCAGCGGCGTGGTGATGGCAGTCAGCAGGCTAGTCAGGATCGCTGTGGCCCAAATCGCAGCCACTGGGGTACGGTACTTCACGCTCACACTTTTGAGCAAGCCTGAAAACGGTAAACCATCGTCGCGGGCAAAGGCATAAATCATGCGCGAGGTAGAGGTCACCGCGGCCAACGCACACAAAAAATTGGACACGATCACGGCCAACAACATCAGCTTGCCCAAGGGGCTGCCCAAGATGGCGGCGATAAACAAGTTGTTAAAAGACGCCCAGCCGGTTTTAGCCGCTGCAGCCAGGTCCGGCACAGCAAAAATCATGGACAGAATAAGTACAAAACCAAAAACCAGCGACCAGCCGACAGCGTGCAGCATGCCCCGGTGCACGGTGTTGCGCGCGTCCTTGGTTTCCTCGGAAGTATGGGCCGAGGCATCAAAGCCGGTAATAGTGAATAAGGGGTAGAGCAAGCCTATGACAAAAGCCATCAAAGGGCCAGACTCGGGCGCTACATCACCACCGGATGCACCGCTAAAGTTGGTGAAGGCAAAGGCCTTGGTAAAGTCGATAGAGGGTGCGGCCAGCAGGAACATAATGATCAGCACCACCGTCACCACAAAGATCAGGTAACCCGCAAAGTCGGTCATGATGGTGGTAAGGCGGATACCGAAATGGTTGAGCAAGGCCTGCGCCGCCGTGATAGCCGCCACCGCCACGATTTGCGTTGTCGTCGTCCAGGTACTGACATCCACACCCATCACTGCGCCAAACCACAAGTCTTTGGTGATGGTGTACAAGAACACATTGACCGCTGGCACCACGAACAGCAAGCCCAGCAAATTGACATAGGCCGTGGCCCAACCCCAGAAGCGCCCACCCAAAATGGATGACCAGTGGTAAAGGCCACCCGCCGTTGGGTAAGCCGAGGCAATCTGCCCCAAGCCCGCCGCCACCACCAAAGCGAACACGCCACCCACCAGCCAACCCACCGTTAGCGAAAAGCCACCGCCGGTGGACAAGGCAATGGGAAAGGAACCAAAGCCACCCGACAAAATGCAAATAATCGAAAACGAGATGGCAAAGTTTTGAAAACCGCCCATGCGCCGTGACAGCTCTTGGGCATAGCCCATTTCATGCAAGACTTTTTCGTCTTCGGACAAAGTTTGATTGACCATAAATCCCCCTAAGTGGTGTGACAGCAAAAACAAATGACTGCTCCATGGCAGCCATCTCAAAGATGGAGCTTCTTTGAACCGCATGGGTGATGCGATTGCGTGCCCCTTTGTTACGTACCCGTAATGGCCACCAGTGTCTCAAGCAGGTACCACATCGCCTTTGACAAATGGATCTTCGATCCGTATGAATTTCTACTTCCGTTGGGCACCACAGGCAAGTGGGCCAGTATGTTCGCCACCGCAGAAGGCATCAATGCGGAATAACCCTTGCATATTTGAATGGCAATAGGGCGCTGACAGGCCTGGCACAAGACGTACACACCACCTCCAGCCAAGCCAAGCCAAGCCAAGCCAGTAACTGCCAGGCGCGGCGCATAATGGTCGATCACCGCCAGACCCTTGGGTCGCGGCCCCCCAGAGAAAGCATTCCCCCGCCCATGATTGCCTTACTCGAATCCCGCACCGCCGGTCAGTACGGTAAAGCCAGTTGGTTGCCCAATATTGTGGCAGGCGTGGTGGTCGGCGTGGTAGCGCTACCCCTGGCCATGGCCTTTGCCATCGCCTCTGGCGCGCGGCCAGAGCAAGGTATTTACACCGCTATCGTGGCCGGTGTTTTGGTGAGCGTTTTGGGCGGCAGCCGCGTACAAATTGCCGGGCCCACTGGCGCCTTTATCGCCATCTTGAGCGGTATCACCGCCACGCACGGCATCGCCGGCTTGCAGATTGCCACGCTCTTGGCGGGGGTGATGTTGGCGCTGATGGGCGCGCTGCGCTTGGGCGGGGTGATCAAGTTCATTCCCGCGCCGGTGATTGCCGGCTTCACCACTGGCATAGGTGTCATTATTTTTGTGGGGCAATGGACGTATTTTTTCGGACTGCCGGCGACCCAAGGCGTGCATTTTCACGAGAAGTTTTTAGCCCTGGTGCAGGTGTTGCCGCAGTGGCATCTGGCCACGCTGGGCTTGTCATTACTCAGTTTGGCGCTAGTGCTTTTTACGCCCAAATTGCCAGGCATGCAGCGCGTGCCCGGGCCGCTGGTGGCCATGGTGATGGCCACGGTGCTGCAAGCCCTGTTTCACTGGGAGGGCGTGGCCACCATAGGCAGCGCGTTTGGTGGCATACCCCAAGGCTTGCCGAGTTTGCAATTTCCGACCATCACGCTGGCTGGCATAGTGCCCTTACTGGGCCCGGCGTTTTCGATAGCCCTGCTGGGGGCGATTGAATCGCTGCTGTCTGCCGTCGTAGCCGACAGCATGGCCGGGCTCACGCATGACTCCAACCAAGAGTTGATCGGCCAGGGCATTGCCAACATCGTCGCGCCTTTGTTTGGCGGTTTTGCAGCCACCGGCGCCATCGCCCGCACCGCCACCAATATCCGCAATGGCGGCACCAACCCCATAGCCGGCATCACCCACAGCCTCACGCTGATAGCCACCCTGCTCTTTCTTGCGCCGCTCGCAGGGCAAATTCCGCTGGGCGCGCTGGCCGCTATCTTGTTTGTAGTGGCCTACAACATGAGCGACCTGCAACACTTTTTTCACATCGCGCGCAGCCCCTCGCGTCCGGATGTGCTGGTGCTGCTGCTCACCTTTGTGCTGACGGTATTGGTGGACTTGGTAGCCGCCGTGCTGGTAGGCGTGGCCCTGGCGCTTTTGTTGCGCAGGTGGACCAAGGCTTGAGGGCCTTTCCTGTAGGTTTGACTCAGGCCACCTTCAAGCGCGCCCCCGCCAGCGCCGTCTCCAGCACCAGCCGCTCGGGTGCGCTAAAGCACAAAAATCGCTTGTTGGTGGCACGGCCTATGGCGCACAGGTTGAGGCTTTGCGCTACCTGGTGGCCCATCTGCGTGATGCCGCTACGCGAGATGACGATGGGCACGCCCATTTGCGCCGACTTGATGATCATCTCGCTGGTCAGGCGGCCTGTGGTGTAGAACACTTTGTCCTGCGCGCTCATGCCAGTGCGTGCGCCCTGCCCGGTACTTTCGTTGGGCTGCATAGCCATCCAGCCGGCGATGGCATCTAGCGCATTGTGGCGGCCCACGTCTTCCACAAACATCAGCATGTGCTCGCCCTGAAACAATGCGCAGCCGTGTACTGAGCCAGCGGTTTTGTAAATACTGTCGTTCAGGCGGATGGTGTTGACGATGCCGTAAAGCTGGCTTTGGGTGATGGTGGCCGGGGGCAGTTGGATGCTATCGACATCTGCCATCAAATCGCCAAACACACTGCCTTGCCCGCAGCCGGTGGTGACTACGCGCTTGGCGGTTTTTTT
Organism: Comamonadaceae bacterium; assembly: GCA_947503685.1. GTDB lineage: Bacteria > Pseudomonadota > Gammaproteobacteria > Burkholderiales > Burkholderiaceae_C > Allorhodoferax. The sequence continues at coordinate 13,152 of CANNEW010000037.1, forward strand.
CTCTAAATTGACAATGCCCTGGTAAGTCTTCACCGCAGCAGCGCCCACCTCCCAGTCCACGGTAATAGACTCCACTTCCTGGGCGGAGGCGACCAATCGCTGGTTGAGCAAATAGCCCAGCACCAGCCACTCAGGCTGCGCGCCCAGGGTCATCAGGGTCACGATCTCGCGCTTGTCCACATACACCGTTAAAGCTCGCTCGGCGGGGATTTGCAGGCTTTGGGTTTCGCCGTGTTCGTTGAGCACCTCGATCGAACGGGTCACGGCCACCTGGGCACGGCTCAGGCGCGGTAAGCGTGGCATGAGGGATATGCGAGGCAAAGTCTGCATGGTCAAGCAGTAGCCTCTGCCACCGGGTCATTAACACCAAAGCCCGCGTTTTCGCGCGTGCTGCCGCCTTTGCTAACCGCCACCGCGCAGTACTTGAACTCGGGGATTTTGCCCACCGGGTCCAGCGCGGAGTTGGTCAATTCGTTGGCTGCGGCCTCGTAATAGGCGAAGGGCACAAACACCGTGCCTTGTGGCGTGCCGTCGTCGCGGCGTACGTGCAGTGCCACTTCGCCCCGGCGCGAGGCGATCGTGATGATGTCTCCGGCCTCCACGCCCATGGCCTTCAGGTCCGCACCGCACATAGACGCGGTGGCCATGGGTTCAATCGCATCCAGCACCTTGGCGCGGCGCGTCATGCTGCCGGTATGCCAATGCTCCAGTTGGCGACCGGTAATCAGCACAAAGGGGTACGCTGCATCGGGCCGCTCGTTGGCGGGGATGATGTCGGCAGGCACCAGTTTGACGCGGCCACTGGCAGTGGGGAAGTTGTCGATGAACACGGTCGTTGTGCCGGGATCGTCTTCGCTCAGGCACGGATAGGTAACGCTGGATTCACGCTGCAGCCGCTCCCAGGTGATGCCCGAAATAGCAGCGTGCATGGCGCGGCGCATTTCGTCATAGACGGCGGCCACGCCATCGTGCTCGCCCTGGTAATCCCAGGGCAAACCTATGCGCTTGGCCAGGTCTTGCAGTATCCACAAATCGGCGCGGGCCTGGCCGGGCGGGTTCAAGGCCTGCTTGCCCAGTTGCACCATGCGGTCGGTATTGCTCACCGTGCCGGTTTTCTCCGGCCAGGCGGTAGCGGGCAGCACCACATCGGCCAGCCAGGCGGTTTCGGTCATGAAAATATCTTGCACTACCAAGTGTTCCAGGCTGGCCAGGGCATGGCGCGCGTGATTCAAGTCAGGGTCGCTCATGGCGGGGTTTTCCCCCATGATGTACATGCCGCGAATCTTGTGCGGATCGCTGTCCTCGGCCAGCGCTTTACGCATGATTTCGACCACGGTGTAGCCCGGCTGGTCGTCCAGCTTGGTGCCCCAGAAGTCTTCAAACCAGGCATGCGCGGCGGCGTTGTCCACGCGCTGGTAGTTGGGGAACATCATCGGAATCAGGCCCGCGTCTGACGCGCCCTGCACATTGTTTTGTCCGCGCAGCGGATGAAGGCCCGAGCCGGGTTTCCCGATCTGGCCGGTCACACTGACCAGCGCGATCAGGCAGCGTGCGTTGTCGGTGCCGTGCACATGCTGGCTGATGCCCATGCCCCACAAAATCATCGCGCCTTTGGCTTTGGCAAAAGCCCGTGCCACTTCGCGCAAAGTTTGGGCCGGGATACCGCAAATCGGCGCCATGGCTTCGGGGCTATAGCCTTTGACGTTATCGCGCAGTGCTTCGTAATTGCTAGTGCGGTTGGCGATAAAGGTTTCGTCGGTCAGGCCTTCTTCAATCACCGTGTGGATTAGCGCATTGAGCATCGCCACGTCGGTATCGGCCTTGAACTGCAAAGTGCGCCAGGCGTGTTGCCCGAGGTCGGTGATGCGAGGGTCGGCCAACACGATTTTGGCGCCGCGCTTAGCCGCGTTTTTCATCCAGGTGGCGGCCACCGGGTGATTGGACGTGGGATTGGAGCCGATGATAAAAATCAAATCTGCGTGTTCCACGTCGTTGACCTGGTTGCTCACTGCCCCTGAGCCTACGCCTTCGAGCAAAGCGGCCACGCTGGAGGCATGGCACAAGCGGGTGCAGTGGTCTACGTTATTGCTGCCAAAGCCGGTGCGCACCAGCTTTTGAAACAAATACGCTTCTTCGTGACTGCCTTTTGCCGAGCCACAACCGGCCAGCGAT
>CANNEW010000038.1 GCA_947503685.1 Comamonadaceae bacterium
TTACCGTATCATTAGTTAATGAACAACACTTTCACTCCCGTAGCATTCAATTTTCGAAAAGCTAGAGCCTTTTTAATGTCCCTTGCTTTACTGAGTGCGGTCACCTCTTCTATGAGTGAAGTGAGAAGCAGTAAAGTTGAAGTACCTGTGGTTGGCGCAAAGTGCAATGAACGAGTCAAAGAGGTCAGCAGCGTTTCGGGAGTACTCCGCCTGCCATCCCAGGCCACAGCAGCAGTGCCAGCGGTGGTTTTACTTCACAGCAACGCAGGGGTCATAGGCCTTGGCGATTTTTACGCTCAGGCGCTAAATGCGGCCGGTATTGCTACCCTAGAAGTTGACTCATTTGCGCCTCGCGGAGCGCGCAATGGCAACGATCGAAATGCACCGGTTTTATGCGACCGACTTCAAGATGCCTGGGGAGCGCTTGTTTTTCTTACCAAAGATGCCAGGATCAAACCAAACCAGATTGGTGTTGCAGGATTCTCCAGCGGTGGTGCTGTAGCGATCATGGCGGGCATGGGTGTTAGGCCTGCTCGCCTGGCGCGTGACAATCTAACATTGCCTCGTGAATTAGTGTATGCCGCTCACTTTGCGCTATACCCCGGCTGTGCCAACATCCTAGACGATCAGCAGCGAATCCGCTCTTGGATTAATCCCGGACGCCCACAAAACTGGGGTGCCACTGGTAAACCTATCCACATCCTATCGGGAACAAACGACGATTTTGATTTCAATCCAAAGATCGATTGTTTGCGCATGCGCGAAGAGTTTCCTGAAATTGCCAGCGAATTGACCGTGCGCATGCTTGAGGGTGCCACGCATGCATTTGATTGGCCTAACCCGCCACCGCCCGCATTCAGTCCATTTGCCAAGGCGCAAACCGGCGCTATGGTCACCATGCGTTACTCTGCCAAAGAGGCAGAACTGGCCCGATTAGAAATGGTCGATTTTTTTCAGAAACGACTCAAATAGGCTGAATCCAAGCCTTCGAAGCATCTGTAACTCATGGCTGGGGCCAAGGGTTCCCTGGATCAATTCGCTTATGGTGGATGGCATATTGATGCGCTTTAGCAAGTGCTTGAACACTTGGTACGCATCGGTGAAGCGGCCCATTTTGCGTAGAGAGCTTTGATCGTTCAGCCAGGCATAACTGCCCACTCGACTGCCTTCGCTGCGACATCCGTATGCATAGGCAAAGCCCCAGCACCTCAAGCAAGCCAATCAGCCCGCAGGCGCCAATATCGCCATCGTGATGCGCGAAATGCAAGTCATATTCCCCGCCTCATCACGCAACTCAATTTGCCATACATGCGTGGTGCGTCCCCGGTGCATGGGGCGCGCGGTGCCGGTGACCCAGCCGGAGGACACGCCTCGCAAATGGTTGGCGTTGATGTCCAGGCCTACTGCGCGGTAGCCCGGTGCGCAGGAAAAAGCCGCGCCACACGAACCCAATGTTTCGGCCAGCACCACCGACACGCCACCATGTAACAGGCCATAGGGTTGGCGGGTGCGTTCATCCACTGGCACGCGGCCCACGATGTAGTCGTCGCCCACTTCTACAAACTCAATACCCAATCGCTCATCCGCGCCATTGCGGGTGTTGGCGGTGAGCAGCTCAACGCTGATCGGTTTTTGCCAGATACGCATGCAGCGCTCTCTTTAAGAAAATGTGCGGGAAAGCTCGGCAATATGCTCGGGCGAAATGCCGCAGCAGCCGCCCACCATGGTGGCGCCCTGGCCCACCCAGCGCTGCGCCCAGCCGGTGTAGGACAGCGGATCCAGGTCGGCGCGGATGTCCAAAATGACTGCATTGGCCGTGGCTTTTTTGGACTGCGGCGGAAAGGCATTGGCATAGACGCCAATATCCACGCCGGTGTCGCCAATCACTTTGCGCGCCGCCACGACGGCGGCTTCCATCACCTCGGGTTGGCTGCAATTAAACAGCACGGCTTTGGCGTCCAAGGCCAGCGCTTCGCGCACTGCCATATCAACCGCTTCGCCCGATCGCAGAGTAACGGCATCGCCCTCGGGCTCATCGTCGAGGGTGAAGGAAATCCACAAGGGTTTGCTGTTCGTGCCCAGCGCTTCACGCGCGGCGCGGATTTCGGCTATCGAGCTTTGCGTTTCGGCCAGCCACACATCGACCAGCGCGTCCATGCCTTCGATCAGTTTGCGGTGAATCGCCACAGACTGCGCGTGGACAAACAAATCGGGCCGGTAAGAACCCAGTGCTGGCGGCAGCGAACCGGCTACCAACACCTTATGCGTAGCAGCATCGGCACTGGCACGGGCCAGTTCGGCGGACAAGCGGGCCAGGGCCACGCCTTGCGCGTCAAAGCGCTCTTGGCCGATATGAAAAGGCACGACCGCGTAGCTATTGGTCGTCAGCACCTGCGCGCCGCTGTGGGCAAAAGCATCGTGCGCCTGGCGCACAAACTGCGGCCCTTGCATCAGCGCCAGGGCCGACCATTCGGGTTGCTGAAAAGGGGCGCCTATGCGCTTGAGTTCACGGCCCATGCCGCCATCTAGAATTATGACCATGTGATCCTTGTTTTAAAGCTCGTCTTGCGCCCAGTACCACTTGTACAGAAAGTGCTGGCCCAAACGCCGAAACGGCGCCAGGGCTTCGGAGCGGAACAGCTTGAAGAAATTCGGATATTCCAGGGGCGAACTGTATATCGGAAGTTGGAACACCTCCTGCCCCTGGTCTTTGCCGGCCACGCGCTGGGCAATGCGCTTGCCTGCCCAGGTGGAAAAAGAAACGCCGTTGCCGCCATAGCCCAGCGCATGCCACACGGTTTGCGTTGGGTCCGGGCGGGTCAGGCGCGGCATCATGTCGTGGCTCACGTCCACCCAGCCCCACCAGGAGTAGTCGATTTGAATGCCGGCCAGTGGAGGGAATTTGCGCGCAATCGCGTCGGTCAGCAGCTTCAGATGGATAGGGCGCTCGGCATCCGCGCCGCTGATGGCGCTACGGCTGCCTAGTTGCAAACGGTTGTCGGGCAACAGGCGGTAGTAAAAACGCAGCGTACGCGTGTCGGTCAAAAAGGTTTGGGACTTGAAATTCGTGGCCTGGAGTTCGGCATCCGTCAAAGGCCGTGTCACTACCGAGTTGGACAAAATCGGTAGCAATTTGTTTTTCAAAATCGGTGTCATGCCCTGGCCGGTGTAGCCACCGGTACAGACCACCACGCGCTTGGCGCGGACCACGCCGCCGGGCGTTTGCAAATGGTGTACGCCGTTGATGGTTTGCCAGCCTTGCACCGGGCTGGCGGTATGCACTTTGGCGCCTAGCGCGCGGGCTTTTTGCATCAGGCCAAAAGTAAACTTCAAAGGGTGTACGCCCACGCCTTCGGGCTCCCACATGGCGGCGTGCGCATCGCGCTCATCGCAGTAGTTTTCGCGTAATTCTTGTGCGCTCATCATGCGCGTGCCGTAGCCGAAGATGTCGCGGCGCACCCGCGTTTGCTCTTGCAAATACGCCACTTTGGACGCGCGGTGCGCGACATACAAATGCCCGCCATCAAAAGCATTGCAATCGATCTCTTGCGTCAGTGCCCGGAAGTTCTCAAAGCCGGTGCGGATTTCGGTGTCCAGCTTTTTGGCCGTATCCAAGCCCCAGCGCTCAATCCATTGCGAGCGGGTTAAGCGCCCGCTGGCGTTCTGGCCCTGGCCGCCGCTGCGGCTCGAACAACCCCAAGCAGTCTGGTTGGCTTCCAGCACCACCGCGCCTATGCCATGGTCTTGCGCCAAATACAGCGCAGCGGACATGCCGGTAGAGCCACCGCCGATCACGACCACGTCCACATCCATGTCGCGCAGCACCGGGCCGTCGTCCGCAGGCGGGGTTCCGGCGCTGGCCACCCAGTAGCTGGGGGCGTAGTCCCGCCCGGCGCCCGGCGTGGGCGTCACCAGCGGGTCGTACTGCGGGTCATAACGCGTTTCGGAGGGGCGACTGGGAGGCATGGCCGTTTGGCCGTGGAAATGCTGCGCTGTGCTCATGGCGGGATGCTCGGTGTGTCAGGCGGCGGGAGGCAAATTGGGGCGTGCTTTGCGGAATGCGTTTTTCACGGCGATCTTGCCGTTTTGGAAAGTGAAGATGTCCACGCCATCGGTTTCGACGCGGCTGCCGTCGCCGGCGGTGCCGGTATAAGTCCATTGCGACACACCAAAGTCGCCTTGCACAAAATGCACGCCGTTGCGCCATTGCGCGTCCGGCAGCGTGGCCCAGGCCAGCGCAAAGGCTTTGCGCACTGCTTCGGGCCCTGTATGACGGGCGCCACAGGCATCGGGGCCACCGGCAGTCATAAACACGCAGTCCTCGCTCATAAAACTCATCAGGCCATCAAGGTCATGGCGGTTCCAGGCTTCGCTAAAGGCTTGCAAAGTGGCGGTAGTAACAGGCGGGTGGCTCACAGACATTCTCCAGAGAATCAGTTGGCACAAGTTTGACCTAAGGATAGGGTTCCTACCCACGTGGCGCTAGAGCCAGATGCGCTTATCGGCCAAGCCAGCCAGATGCTGGCCCCTACTGGCCCTTTCTTTATACTGGCTGGCACTATGACCCAGCGCCATCGCACCAAAGACGTCCAATGGGAAAGCTTGTTTGCGCTGCCCGATAAGCCGGCGCTGCCCTTGCAGCAGCGCTTGCGCTTGTCGGTGGTACAGGCGATTTTGGATGGCCGCCTGCCCGCTGGCGCCCTGTTGCCCTCCTCGCGTGAACTGGCCCAGGTGCTGGGCCTGAGTCGCAATACGGTTACCGCCGCCTACGCGCATTTGATGGACGACGGTTTTATAGAATCGCGGCCGCGCAGCGGCGTATTTGTGACAGACAACGCGCAGGCTGCGGCCAGTAAACCGCTAGCCCTGGGCACAGGGCGCGGCGCTGAGGCAGCCCAGGCAAAGGCCGAAGCGCTCGCAGGCGCTGCCCAGCCCGATTGGAGCCGCCGGGTGCTGCGCTCTTTGTCCGACCAGCGCACCCTGGCCAAGCCCGACCAATGGCGCCGCTATGCCTATCCTTTTGTTTACGGCACCTACGACCCGCAGCTGTTTCCATCCGAGGCGTTTCGAGAATGCTGCGTCCACAGCCTGGCGCGCGCACATTTGCCGCATTGGACGCCCGACTTTGAGCTCAGCGATGTGCCCGAACTGGTTGAGCAAATCCGCTTACGCCTCTTGCCCAAGCGCGGTGTGTTTGCCCTGCCTGAAGAAATTTTGATCACTGTGGGCGCGCAGCATGCTTATTACCTGCTGGCCGAAGCCTTGTTCGACGAAAACCAGCGCGTTGGGCTGGAAGAGCCCGGCCACCCGCATGCACGCAACAGCTTTGCGCCGCGCCATCCGCAATGCCTGCCGCTCGCTGTGGACGAACAGGGGCTCAAGGTGGACCGCTTGCCGGCGCTGGACTATGTGTTTGTCACGCCCTCGCACCAAAGCCCCACCACCGGCACGCTCAGCATGGAGCGGCGCCGTCTGCTTTTGCAAAAAGCGCAAGACAAAGATTTTGTGGTGATCGAAGACGATTACGAGGCTGAAAATTTGTACGCAGGTGAGCCCATGCCTGCACTAAAAAGCCTGGACAAAGTGGGCCGCGTGATTTACGTGGGCTCGGTGTCCAAAAGCCTGTCGCCTTCGCTGCGCCTGGGCTATATCGTGGCGCCGCGCGCTTTGATTGCCGAATTGCGCGGCTTGCGCCACGCCATGGTGCGCCACCCCAGCGCGTTTTTGCAGCATACCTTTGCACTCTTTTTATCGCTGGGCCACCACGACGCCCATGCCCGACGCGTCAACCAGGCCATGCAAGAGCGCATGTCCATGGTGGCGCGCGCCTTGCAACAGTATTTGCCGGACTTTCACTTCACGCTGCCATCGGGCGGTGCATCGGTATGGGTGCGCGCCCCGGCTTGGGCGGACTCGTCCGAGTTGGCGCTGATTGCGCGCAAGCACGGCGTACTGATAGAAGCGGGCGATGTGTTCTTTATGCACCCGCCCTACCCCTGTCCGTATTTCCGCTTGCGCCTCTCGTCCATCGCCGCCGAACAAATCGCACCCGGCATCAAAGCCCTGGGTGCCGCTGTCGATGAACTGGCCATTGCGCGGGGTGCGCCCAAGCGGGTGGTGTTGCGGGTGGCGTGACCGGTTAGGGACATCCGTGCTTTGTAATCGAAAAAATGCTTCTTCCACCTGCGCAATGGCTTGCTACGCCGCCCCCACGTTCAGCGGAGTATTGACTATGCGATTTGCTGTTTGGTGTGTCTCCGCGTTGCTCATGGTGTTCCATGCGGGTGCATCTGCAAGTAGCTTGGCCGAGAAGCTTCAGTCTTCGGACTATGTGTTGCTGATGCGCCATGCCTATGCGCCAGGCGTGGGCGATCCGCCAGGGTATTCCTTGGATCGTTGCGAGACGCAGCGCATTCTTGATGCGCAGGGCAAACGTCAGGCCCAGCGCACCGGCCAATGGCTGCGTAAACAAGGCATACACCACGCGATGGTGCTCAGCAGTGTGTGGTGCCGTTGCCAGCAAACCGCAGACCTGCTTGCTTACGGCCCCGTCACCATAGAGCCCAGTCTGGCGTCTTTTTTCGATACGCCGGATCGCGCTGAAGCACAAAACCAGGCGTTGCAGCGTATGTTAGCGAACCTGGTGTCTCTGCCCAAGCGCCGGCCATTAATATTGGTAACCCACCATGTCAATATCTTGCAGTATGTGGGTGAAAACATAGGCTCCGGCGATATGGTGCTCGCGCGTGTTGGCGCGCAAGGTCAGGTGTTGGAATACTCGCGTATCCCAAGTCCCTAGGGGATCCCCGAGCTAGCTGGCGCAACATAAATTCGAGTGGCCTTATACGCATCGAAAGGGACCCATGCATTCCATAAAGATTTCTACTGCCACCAAGGCTGATGTGGCGGCAATAGCCCATTTGTTTGACGCCTACCGACAGTTCTATCAATACCCGCCGGACTTGGCGTTGGCTAATCGCTATATCGAAGAGCGTATCGAAAATACAGAGTCGGTGATTTTGCTGGCGCAAGATGCAAAGGGAGAAGCGCTTGGCTTTTGCCAGCTCTACCCTACGTTTTGTTCGCTGGAGGCTAAGCCGATTTTTACCTTGTATGACCTCTATGTCGCGCCGGTGGCCAGGGGCGTGGGCATTGGCAATCTGCTGCTGTTAGCCGCCGAGCAAAACGCCCGCGCACACGGCATGTGCCGCATGGATCTGACTACCGCCAAAACCAATCTTCCAGCACAGGCAGCCTATGAAGCGTTGGGCTGGGTGCGCGATGAGCTGTATTTCACCTACAGCAAAGCGGTGACGATGTCCGACTAATGCCTGCCAGGGGCTTGGGTGCGCTGCAAATTCCTAGGCCTAGCGCAGGCCCATTTGGATGTGGAGTGCGCCAGACCATCAAACCCGATACAGTGCTTTAACGCTTTAGCTTTAACAACAGGAATTACCGCTATGCCCATCTTTCGCCACATGCTTGCCGCAAGTCTGTTTGTCAGCACCTTCGCCTTTGCTGCAGACAACAGCCCACCCAGCCCTAAAGACACCGAACTGGAAAAAGCCAAAACGGCCATTACCCGTAAAGACTGGGCTGCCGCCCAAGCGGTGCTAGAGCCTTACACGCTTAGCAACCCGCGCAGCGCCGACGGCTTTAATTTGCTGGGCTACAGCTTACGTAATCAGAAAAAATACGACGACTCGCTGGTCGCCTATAAACAAGCGCTCACTCTGGACCCCAAGCATCGGGGCGCACACGAGTACATCGGCATGGCCTACGTCCAAATGGGTCAGTTAGACAAGGCCAAAGAGCACCTTGCCAGTCTGGACAAAATTTGTCCTTTTTCGTGCGAGGAATACCGGGACTTGAAGAAAGCGATTGCCGAAGTGAAATAAGCGCGCAGCGCTTACAGCTTTTGCTTGAATTGCAAAATGTTGCCCTCCGGGTCGCAGCCGTCCAGCACGGTGTAGCCACGAATCGCCCAGGCCATGTCCTCCGGCTTGAGCCATCCACCGGTCGCCACCACGGCCAGTCGCAGCGCCTTCAAATCCGGCACCACAAAGCTGGGTTTCATCGCGCTGTCCTCGCGCAGCGCGGGCGGCTTTGCGATAGTTATCTCGCGCGCGATTTTGGCGGGGATGGCATGCACGACCACTTCATAGCCATTGCCACCTAGTAGCTGGTGGCTGCGCGTACTTTCCAGCACTTCCAGGCCCAGTGTGCGGACGTAAAAAGCGCTTAACTTTTTTACGCTTTTGGCAAACACCACCAGGCCGGCTTGCCCGGACTGCGAAGTGGACTTAGCCATCGCGCACCCCACTGCCCTTAAGCACCGTCACCTCAATTTCAATTTTCATACGCGGGTCAATCAGACCTGCGCTCACCATCGTCGCTGCCGGGCGGGCGCGGCCCAGGTACTGGCGCAGCACCGGCCAGCAGGCTTCAAAGTCCGCGAGATGGGGCAGGATGTAATTGACGCGCACCACCTCGTCCAAGCTGGCCCCGGCTTGGGCCAGGGCGGCGGCGATGTTCTTGAAGCATTGCGCCGTCTGCTCGGCTACGTCCTCGGAAATTTCCATGCTGGCGTAGTCAAAACCGGTGGTGCCGGATACAAAAATCCAGTCGCCGACCACTACGGCGCGGGAGTATCCCATGTCGGACTCAAAGCGCGAGCCGGAGCTGATGTGTTGTCTTTGCATAGTCTAAAAAAGAAACGCCACTGGCACTGTGCGCAGTGGCGTCTCAATGTAGCCTTGCGGACTGAGGGCGTCAAGCTTTGCGCGCTTTGATGCTATCGGCCAGCACACACAAAATTTCAAACATCATGGTCGCTCCCACCAGCGCGGTATTGCCGCTGGCATCGAACGGAGGCGATACCTCGACGACGTCGCCGCCTACCAAATTCAGGCCACGCAAGCCGCGCACCAAATGTTGGGCTTCCAAGGTGGTCATGCCGCCAATTTCGGGGGTGCCGGTGCCTGGGGCATAGACGGGGTCTAGGGCGTCCACGTCAAAGCTGACGTAGGTGGCGCCGGTTCCCACCACACGACGGGCTTCGGCGATGGTGGCTTCCACGCCCAGGGCGTTGAACTCGTCGATGTCGATTACGCGTATGCCTTGCTCCTGGCCCCAGGTGTCTTCGGCGTCGCTGTAAAGCGCGCCGCGTATGCCGATTTGCACCGTGCGCTTGGGATCGAGTAGGCCTTCTTCGACAGCGCGTCGAAACGGTGTGCCGTGGGTGTATTTGAAGCCGCCGAAGTAGCCGTCCCAGGTGTCGGTGTGCGCGTCAAAGTGGATCATGCCCAAGGGGCCAGTGTGCTTGACGATGGCGCGCATCACTGGCAGCGACACCAAGTGGTCACCACCAACGGACAAGGGTGCAATGCCAGCGCTGCAGACCCCGTTGAAAAAGTTTTCGATGCGCGCCAGAGAGTCCATAAGGTCCACCGGGTTGACCGGCGTGTCGCCCAGATCGGCGCAATTGCACAGGCTAAAGGGCGCGATGCCGCTGGCGCGGTTGACGTTGCGGATCATGGTGGAAATGTCGCGCACCTGGCGCGGGCCGTGGCGCGCACCCGGCCGGTTGGTCGTGCCGCCGTCCCAGGGGATGCCGACCAGGCCGATTTCTACATCGGCAAATTCGGCGTCGGTTTTTTGCACATAAGGCAGGCGCATTAGCGTGGCCAGTCCGGCAAAGCGCGGCATCACCGAGCCAGTGATGGGTTTGAAAAATTCGCGTGGCGTGCTCACATCTTGCCCCTCCAAGGTACTACTTTCTTCTCGACCCAGCGCATGAGCAGGTCAAAGGCAAAGGCCACCGAGCCGATGACGATGATGCCCATGACCACAATGTCGGTGCGCAAAAAATTCGATGCATTCAAAACCATCTGGCCTAGGCCCACATTGGCCGCGACCATTTCGGCGGCCACCAGCGTACTCCAGCCAAAGCCGATGGCGATGCGCATGCCCACCAGAATCTCGGGCATGGCCGCGGGCAGTACTACGTGCCGGACGACTTGGCTGTAGCTCGCGCCCATGGAATAGGCGGCGTTCATCTGCTCTTGTGAGGCGCTGCGCATGCCCGAGCGCGCAGCCATGGCCAGCGGCGCGAAGCAGCTCAGGTAGATCAGTAGTACTTTCGGGAACTCGTCAATACCAAACCAAATGATGATCAGCGGCAGATAGGCCAGCGGCGGCAGCGGGCGCAGCAGCTCAATGGGCGGATCGAAAATGCCCCGCCAAAAGCGCGACATGCCCATGGCAATACCCACCGGAATCGCAGTCGCACAAGCCAGTAAAAACGCGGCAAACACCCGCAACATGCTGGCCATAAAGTGTTGCCACAGTGGTTTATCGTTAGCAATACCGGTAAGGTATTCGTAAAACTGCTGGTAGGTCGCTTGCGGCGAGGGTAGAAAAATCGGCTTGATCCAGCCCATATTGGTGACGACAAACCAGGCTATAGCCATCACCACAATCGTGACCGTGGTGACAAATGCGCTGGAGCCTTCGCCCGGGATTTTGAAGGCGCTGGTTTTCAGTGCGGGGGTGCTTGGATCAGACATGGACCGCCTCGCGTTGGTGGATGATGGACAGCACTTCTTCGCGCATGCGGATGAACTCGGGCTCGGACTTGACCTTGCGCGCGTCGCCATGTTCCAGGAACTGGCGCGAGAAAGGCACGTCCTCGTAGGTGTGGGTGATGCGGCCGGGGCTGGGGCTCATCACGATCAGCCGGGTGGCCAAAAACAAGGCCTCTTCCACCGAGTGGGTGATAAAGAAAACCATTTTGTTGGACTTGACCCAGGCGTGCAGCAAAATTTCTTGCACAGTCTCTCGGGTGAATGCATCGAGCGCTCCCATGGGCTCGTCCATCAGCAACACTTCGGGGTCGCTGGCCAGTGCGCGGGCAATACCGACGCGCTGTTGCATACCGCCCGACAATTCATAGACTGCGCGGTTGGCGTACTTCTCCAAGCCCACCAAAGCCAGTTTTTCATCGCCTATGAGCCGACGCTGCGCAGTGCCCATGCCGCGCATGCGCAGGCCCAGGCAGACGTTATCCATCACCGACAGCCAGGGCATCAGCGCGTGCTTTTGGAACACTACGCCACGGTCTGCGCCCGGCCCTTCGACGTGTTCGCCGTTGAGCAATACTTCGCCACTCGAGGGCGGCAAAAAGCCGGCGATGCAGTTGAGCAGCGTAGTCTTACCGCAACCCGAGGCACCCAGCGCGACGACAAAATCGCCATCTTTCATTTCCAGGTTGACGGGGGCCAGCGCTTGCAGCGTGCCGCCTTTCACCGCGTAATTCACCGTCAGATCTTTGATTTGCAATGTAGGCATAACAGTTTGTAAAAATCCACCACACAAGAAGAAAGGGGCAAACTTTATGCAAGTTGCCCCTCTGCTGGCAAACAGCCCAAGGCCAGGGCTCGCGCCCGCGCCCTGGCTGGTGCAGATTACTTCATTGCGTCACGCAGGTAGCTGCTATCGACAAACACGCTGTAATCAGGCTTGACTTCGGTGATGCGGCCGATTTCTTTCCACAGCTTGGCGCTGTTTTCCAGAGTTTTTGCTGCACCGCCGGCAGCGCCGCCGCCCAACCAGGCGTTGGACATTTGTGCCGCTGTGTCAGGGAACACAAAAGCCGCCATGGCATCGGGCACGTCTTTTTCGTCAGCCTTGGTCCACTTGGCAATCGCTTTGACTTGGGGCGAACCCACAGCCCACTTGGCCGCATTGGCGCGGTAGTCAGCGTCAGCTTTGCTGATCGCCTTGATCGCTGCAACCACGAAATCGCGGTTTTGGGCGGCCCACTTCGCATCGACTACCAAGCCGTCAAAGGTGGGGTAGCCTTTTTTGCCAATGTCGCCCGAGGTTGCAATGGCCTTGCCGTTGCGCTTGATCTTGGACAGAACCGGGTCCCAGATGAAGGAGGCATCAATATCACCGCGTTCCCAGGCCGCTGCGATGGCCGGTGGTGGCAGGTTCATCACGTTGACGCTCTTGGCATCGATGCCTTCAAGGCGCAAACCGACCATGAGGGAGTAGTGGGCGGTGGACGCGAAAGGCGTACCGACCTTTTTGCCGACCAAGTCTTTCCATCCGTTGACGCCAGCGCCATTGCGGGCCACCAATTGGTCTGAAGCGGCAATGTCATCCAAGATGTACACCAAGCGCAGGTCTTGTCCTTGGCTGGTGGCAGTAGCCAGCGGGCTGGAGCCCACTTCGCCGATTTGCACATCACCAGAGCTCATGGCCTTGATCACTTCGCCACCGCCGCCAAACATCCTCCAGTTGATCTTGTAACCGGTTGCTTTTTCGAGCTCAGAGTCCATCAGAATCCGCAGCGGAAGCTGCATATCCTGGTGCGCAAAAGTCACTTCTTTTTTGGCTTGCGCAAACGCTGTGGACAGGCCTACAGCGACCATCAAGCCCATCAGGGATTTGGCGATAACCGGAATGAGAGTCTTTTTCATCGATCAACCTTTCAAGTAAATAAACGGGGGAAACCAGGCCCATGCTACGCCCCTGCAAGCAAGCCAAGTACATGAGCTTATCAGTTTGGCGTCTGTATCGGCCTCATACTAGAGCCAGATGCATGCCTTTATAGTGCCAGTTAATGCCGCGGTTTTGCACCAGCATGGTGCTGCAACTTGAAGCACAATGGTGCGTTTTTCGCTGGAGAACCGTCTTTGGCGAGCAAATTTCCTGATCTGCCCAGTGAGGGCAATCACAGGCCGCGATCTTGTAGAGCGCGGGTTTATCCCTAGGCGGTTTTCTGCTACTTTGGCGCCCTCTGGCCGTGCTGCACGAGCCTACAGTGAAGGTATTTTTATGAGTTCTGGTTTGCGGCGCTGGCTGCCTTTTTTGCAATGGTGGCCGCGCGTGGGCCGCGCCAGTCTGCGCGCCGATCTGATCGCAGGCTTGACCGGCGGCCTTATTTTGGTTCCGCAAGGCGTGGCCTTTGCCACGATCGCCGGCATGCCGGCGGAGTACGGTTTGTACGCGGCCATGCTGCCTGCCATCGTCGCCGCCTTGTGGGGCTCTTCGTGGCATTTGGTATCCGGTCCGACCACGGCGATTTCTATCGTGGTCTTTGCCACCATGAGCCCCTTGGCCGAAGCGGGCAGCCCGCACTACGTGCAGCTGGTTTTGACGCTCACTTTTTTGGTAGGGGTGTTCCAGCTTTTGCTCGGGGGCTTGCGGCTTGGCACCTTGGTGAACTTCGTATCCCATACCGTGGTCGTCGGCTTTACCGCCGGTGCGGCGGTGCTCATCGCTATCAGCCAGGTAAAAAACTTCTTTGGAATTGCGCTGCCGCGCGGCGCATCCGTGGCAACGGTACTACAAGGCCTGGCGCAGCAGGCGCAGGACATCAACCCCTTTGTGACTGCGGTAAGCCTGTTCACGGTGGTGTGCTGCGTCGCTGCGCGCCGCTGGTGGCCGCGCGTGCCGCACATGATTGTGGGCATGGTCAGCGGCAGTGTGCTGGCCTACGCGCTGAACCAGACCTGGGGTTTGGAGCGCACCGGGGTAGGCAGCATAGGTGCGCTGCGCATCGGCTTTCCGCCGCTGTCCAGCCCGGACTTTGACTGGCAAACCATTGCCACCCTGGCGCCGATTGCGGTAGCGGTGGCGCTCTTGGCCTTGACCGAAGCGGTGTCCATTGCGCGCTCCATGGCCTTGCACACCGGCCAACGCATCGACGGCAACCAAGAATTTATCGGCCAGGGCCTGTCCAATATCGCGGGCGCTTTTTTCTCGGGCTATGCATCAAGCGGCTCTTTCAACCGCAGCGGCCTCAACGTGCAGGCCGGCGCGCAAACGCCTTTGGCGGCGGTTTTGTCCGCTGTGTTTTTGTTGTTCATCATGCTGTTTCTGGCGCCCTTGGCGCAGTTCCTGCCGGTGGCAGCTATGGCCGGTATTTTGTTTGTGGTGGCATGGGGTTTGATTGACTTTCACCACATCGGTGAAATCCTGCGCGTTAGCCGTTCGGAGTCCGCCGTACTGGCCGCAACCTGGCTGGCCACCCTCACGGTGCAGCTGGAGTTTGCGATTTACATTGGCGTGGCTTTGTCATTGCTGCTTTACCTCAAGCGCACTTCGCAGCCCGGTGTGGACGATGTCAAACCGGTGCCTGGCCAGGTGCCACCGGCATTTAGCGCTGCCACGGGCCTGCCCGATTGTCCGCAGCTCAAAATTGTCCGCATCAATGGCTCTATTTTCTTTGGCGCGGTCAACCATTTGCAAGAGGCAATGCAAGCCATCGACGCGCAAAACCCGGCGCATGTGCATGTGCTGCTCGCGGCCTCGGGCATCAATTTTGTGGACCTGGGTGGTGCACAGTGGTTGGCGCAGGAGGCCCAGCGTCGCCGCGCGCTAGGCGGCGGTCTGTACATCTTTCACATGAAAGAAGAGCCCTTGGCCATGCTGCATAAAAGCGGCGCTTTTGACGCCATCGGCGCAGCAAACTTCTTCACCTTAGGCGACGACCTGATGCCCGCCATCAAAGCGCGCCTCAACCCCCTAAGCTGCGCCCAATGTACCGTGCGCGTGTTTGCGCCGTGTAAATAAAGCGCCCAGCGACAGCCTTGCACAGCGCCGTGCGCCTTGGTGCAGTAGGCTGTCGGTTCGGCTTACTTGTAAAGCACTTCTGGCAGCCACATTCCGATGGCGGGGAACGTGTAGAGCAGGAAGATCGCAAACACTTGGATGGCCATGAAAGGCATCATGCCGGCAAAGATCTGGTTCAGCGTGACGTGCGGCGGGCTCACACCCTTCAAGTAAAACGCCGCCATGGCCACCGGTGGGCTGAGGAATGCGGTCTGCAGGTTCAGTGCCACCAACAAGCCAAAGAACAAGGGGTCGATG
>CANNEW010000039.1 GCA_947503685.1 Comamonadaceae bacterium
GGCACCGCCGGGACTGGCACCTTGCACCCGAACCCAGCCCTCTTCAACCGTACTGCTGCCCGCTTGGGCAATGGGAGGCTGGGTGCCTTCGGGCATAAATTGGCGCACTACATCGATGAGGCTACGCGCCATATAGACCTGCGCGCCCGGCACCAGCGCCGCCTCCTGGGCGCTGCCCGGCGGCAGCACCAGGCTGGTGTGCACCTTGGCCTGGTGTAGGGCCAGAGCCATGGCCAGCGCGCCGCGCACCGGACGCAGCCCGCCCGAGAGCGATAGCTCACCAGCAAATTCGTATTCAGCCAGTCGGTACGCTTCGATTTGTCCGCTCGCCGCCAAAATGCCCAGGGCAATCGGCAAATCCAGGCGCCCCGAGTCTTTGGGCAAGTCTGCCGGGGCCAAATTGACGGTGATGCGCTTGTTGTGGGGGAACTCCAAACCGCTGTTTTGGATGGCGCAGCGCACCCGCTCGCGCGCCTCTTTTACCTCCACATCGGCCAAGCCCACCAGCGTGAAGCTGGGAAGGCCATTGGCCATATGCACTTCGACGGTGACTTGCACCGCCTCCAAACCGAGCAAGGCGCGGCTTTGTACCAAAGATAGACCCATATCGACTCCCTGAAACAGTGCGCTGTTTTTGCGCCGGATTTAAGCGTTTGCACCAAGCAGGTGCATACTGTGTTTTTTCACAGTCATATTAGCGCAATTAGGGCATGCAAAAAAGCGCTTGTCGCACCAAGACCACAATTTTTTGCAATTGAACTTGGCACGCCTTCTGCTAAATGCCTTGGTCTCCCGATTCCGCGGAGCAGCGGCGCAGCCCTTGCGTTCGCTATCAACTTTTGAAAAGCTGAGGTGCACACATGAAGTTAGTTACCGCCATCATCAAACCCTTCAAGCTCGATGAGGTCCGTGAGGCTTTGTCGGCTATCGGGGTGCAGGGCATCACCGTCACCGAGGTCAAAGGTTTTGGCCGCCAGAAAGGCCATACCGAGTTGTACCGCGGCGCTGAGTACGTGGTGGACTTTTTGCCCAAGGTCAAGATTGAAGCCGCCATTGATTCATCGCTGTTGGACCGCGCGATCGAAGCCATCGAAGGCGCAGCACGCACCGGAAAAATCGGTGACGGCAAAGTATTTGTGTATGACTTGGAACAAGTCGTTCGTATTCGTACCGGTGAAACCGGCAAAGACGCGCTCTAAATCCAAGCACTAAAAAAGGAATACCACCATGAAAAAATTTCTGATCTCTCTGGCGCTGGGTTTAGGCCTGCTGAGCGTCGGCTCCTTCGCGTTGGCCGAAGACCCACCTGCAGCGCCTGCGGCAAGCGCTTCTGAAGCTGCGCCCGCAGCAGCAGAAGCAGCACCGGCAGCCGCCGCTGCCGCACCCGCAGCACCCGTTGTAAACAAAGGTGATACCACTTGGATGATGGTTTCCACTTTGCTGGTGATCATGATGGCAGTCCCCGGGCTGGCTTTGTTCTACGGCGGCTTGGTACGCAGCAAAAACATGCTTTCAGTGCTCATGCAAGTGATGGTGACCTTCTCGCTCATCGTCGTGCTGTGGTTTATTTATGGCTACAGCATTGCATTTACCGAAGGGGGCGCCTTCTTCGGCGGCTTTGACCGGGTGATGATGAAAGGCGTTTGGGATAACGCTGCCGGCACTTTCGCACCTGCAGCGACTTTTAGCAAAGGCGTATACATCCCCGAGATCGTGTTCGCCGCCTTCCAGGCTAGCTTTGCAGCCATTACCTGCACGCTGATCGTCGGCTCATTTGCCGAGCGCATCAAGTTCTCCGCCGTATTGTTATTCAGCGCCCTGTGGTTCACCTTCAGCTACGCACCGATTGCCCATATGGTGTGGTTCTGGATGGGCCCTGACGCTTACGCCAGCAAAGAGGTGGTCGAAGCAATGAACTCCAAAGCTGGCTTCCTGTGGCAAATGGGCGCGCTGGACTTTGCCGGCGGTACGGTGGTCCACATCAACGCCGCGGTGGCCGGTTTGGTGGGTGCCTACATGGTCGGCAAGCGCATCGGCTATGGCAAAGAAGCCATGGCCCCGCACAGCCTGACTTTGACCATGGTAGGCGCCGCGCTGCTGTGGGTGGGCTGGTTTGGTTTCAATGCCGGTTCGGCGCTGGAAGCCAATGGTTTTGCTGCCCTGGCCTTTATCAACACCTTTGGTGCCGCCGCTGCTGCTGTTTTGGGGTGGTGCATCGGCGAAACGATGATGCGCGGCAAAGCTTCGATGCTCGGCGCTGCTTCGGGCGCCGTGGCCGGCTTGGTGGCCATCACTCCCGCTTGCGGCAATGTGGGCATCGGTGGCGCTTTGATCATCGGCTTCCTGTCGGGCTTTGCTGGTCTGTGGGGTGTCAATGGCCTAAAGAAAATGCTGGGTGCAGACGATACGCTGGACGTGTTTGGCATACATGGTGTGTGTGGCATCTTGGGCGCTCTCTTGACCGGCGTGTTCAACTCGCCCGCCCTGGGTGGCCCTGGCTTTGTCGCTGACTGGGTAACGGCAACGGGTATCGCCGCTGCCGACTATTCGATTGCAGCCCAGGTGCTGGTGCAAGCCAAGGCGGTGGGCGTCACCATCCTCTGGTCTGGCATCGTGTCGTTCATCGCTTTCAAAATCGTCGACATGACTATCGGTCTGCGGGTGAGCGAAGAAGACGAGCGCGAAGGTCTCGACATTACCGCGCACGGCGAGACTGCTTACAGCCGTTAAGTACTGGGTAGCTTTCGCTGCCCTTCAAGCCCTCGGCAGCTTTCACTGCCCCAAAAGCCCCGCATCTTGTGTGCGGGGCTTTTTCATTTGCACTAGCCAAGGCTTCAAAGCCCCAAACCAAGCCGGTGACAATCGCAGCCATCCGCAAACGCCTCTTGAAAGAGACCACGATGACAAGCACACTGCGCCAAGCCGATTGGTCCTGCCTGCACCCTCAGCCTAATGAATTGGGCGAATCGCCGTTCTGGCATCCGCAGGAATCGCGTCTGTACTGGGTGGATATTCCGGGTAAAAAGATTCTGCGCGCCAGCGCCAACGGCAGTGACTTGCAAACCTGGGACATGCCCAGCGAGCCCGGCTGCATCGCCCCGGCAGCCCAGGGCGGGCTGGTGATTGCGCTGCGACACGGCGTGTTTCGGGCGCAGTCTTGGGGCGGCACTTTGGAACATCTGGTCACCTTGCCTTATGACACGCTAACCGTGCGCGCCAATGACGGCAAGTGCGATGCCTTGGGGCGCTTTTGGGTAGGGACGATTGACGAGACGAAAGCGCACAACGCGGCTGCGCTGTACAGCATTGATGCGCGCAATGGCCCGGCTAGGATTCAGACTATGGCCGAGGGCGCATTAACCGGCAATGGCATGGGCTGGAGTCTGGACGGACGCAGCGCCTACTGGGCCGATACACCGCGCCATCTGGTACACGGCTGGGACTATGCACCTGCGACCCACACGCTGAGCGCGCACCGAACACACCTGCAATTTAGCCCCAAGCCCGCCGATTGGGTGAGCGGCGACGCCAGCTACCAGGGCCGGCCCGATGGTGGGGCTGTGGACAGCCAGGGCAACTACTGGCTGGCGATGTTTGAAGGGGCGCGTATTTGCTGCTTCTCGCCCGAAGGCCAACTGCTTGCCAGCTACGCCACCCCAGCACAATGCCCGACCATGCCTTGCTTTGGCGGCGAGGATTTGAAAACCTTGTTCATCACCAGCGCCCGCCATGGCCGCAAGGACGAGGAATTGCAGCGCTACCCGGATTCAGGCTGCGTGTTTTCCATGGGGGTGGATGTGCCCGGTTTGCCGGTGCATTTTTTCGCGGATTGAAGCAAGGTGCAGGCCCTACGCCGCCTTCAGCGTCCAGGGGTCTCCGGGACGGCGCGCTAGCCTAAGTGTCGGCAGCCTAAGGCGAGGGTTTCAATGCGAGGGTTAAAATTGCCAATATATACCAGTTCATGTATATTTGACCCATGCCCACAAACGAAAAACCGCTTGAATGGATAGGGAGCAGCCACAAAGACTTGATGGCCTTGCCTGCCGACGTTCGGCGGCTTTTCGGCTTTGCTTTGTCGCTGGCGCAGGCGGGTGACAAGCATGATGCCGCCAAAGTGCTCAAAGGCTTTGGTGGTGCAGGTGTGCTTGAAGTGGTGGAAGATGATGTTGGCGGCACTTATCGAGCCGTGTACACCGTCAAGTTTGCTGAGGCAGTGTTTATCCTTCACTGTTTCCAAAAGAAGAGCAAACGCGGCATCGCCACGCCGAAGGAAGACATGGACATCATCCACGCTAGGCTGAAAATTGCCGAAGCGTATGTAAAGGAGTTGCGGAAATGAAAACCCGATTTGTTGACGGCTTTGAAGTACATCGTGGTTCCGGCAACGTGTTTGCTGACCTTGGCCTAGCCGATGCCGAAAAGCTCAAGATCAAAACTGGCTTGGTGATCGAAATCAGGAAAGCGATGAAAAGCCGTGGCTTGACCCAGCAAGAGGCGGCCAAACGGATGGGCATCACCCAGCCCAAAGTCTCTGACATGATGCGTGGTGACTTCACCAATCTGTCTGAGCGCAAACTGATGGATTGCCTAACGCGGCTTGGCTATGACATTGAAATCAAGGTTCGTCCGGCCAGAGCGGAAATTGGGCATCTTACGTTGGCGACTGCATGAGAATTGGATATCGAGGTAAAGCTTAAGATTTGGAGTTAACGGTGACTGAAAAATACAACTAAGAAACGGTAGGCGCATAGGTTATTCATCACGGGCGAAAGCTGGTAATGGATGCTAACGGCTCAGCCGAATTCCCCGCGATTGATGAAGCGGCGAAAGCCGCAACTTTGTTGGCTAAGTTTGGTCAGTCATCCCAAGTCATCATTCCAATAAATGAAGTCAAGGCCATTGCCACTGCCATTGCATCTGGTCTTAACCCTCGGCACGAATTGACCGGCCTCCTTCAGGTTTTGGAGAAAAAGGCGAGGGCTTCGTTGGTTCAAACCTGAGGCGCTAGCGGCATCTGCCCCTCGGCCATTCTCAATGGTTCAGGTATTGGCCACTTGAAATCGTTATTGTTCATAAAACCAACGGGCGACATCTGTTTTGACGGGTAATAGTTGCAGAAAATGCGTCCAGCTCAAATGTCGCATCAGCGATGCGACTTTCTCTGTGTCCGGGAAAGCCACTGCAAACTGCAACATACGGCGCAGATTTTTGGCTTCAAAGCCAAGGCCAAACTCTTGCGCCAGTTGCTCCCCCACGCGCTTGATCAACTGGTCGCCATATTTGGCACGGTCAGCGCCGCCCAGCACTTCGGTGCGCAGCCTTTGTCCCACATTCCAATACAGCCGCGTTAGCTCCGCATTCACTGCTCCGGCCAGGCGCTGTCGGCTGTTGGCTGTTGGTAATCAGAGTGCGCAATTCGGCGTGCAGCGTGTCTGCCGATGTACCTACCGCCGGAATCAATGTCGCCATGGATGCAATGCCGTCCCTGTAAGCCCGCAGGGTCAAGTGCCCAGAGTGCCGATGGGGTCATCATATCCAGCAAACTAACGCAATTTTTAATGGTTGCCAAAAGTTGCGCATCCGAGGTGCTCTGGCACCCAGGGTGGCGGCGCTAAGGCCTTGCATTAGTCGTACACAATCACTGCCTGCCCCGCGCGCCGTTGATCACGCGCAGCGCGTTGATGATGCCGGCCAGCAGCGAGGCGCGGTTGATACAGGTCTAAAACGACTGCGCCAGCAAGCGCCGCGCCGCTTCCAGCGCCTCGGGCGTATCCACATCGTGAATGCAACCGGCATCTTCCACCGCAAGGGCATACGGTGCGTTTGCTTGCAACACGGCGCGTGCGCCCTGGTCGCCGGTCAAGGCCATTAAAGCCAGGCCACAGGTAGCGGCAAACCCCACAGGGTGGCCGCGCTGGCCTTGGTACACCGGCTGCACTACCGTGTGATGGGTCAAGGCCTGGGCCACGGCGCGTAAGGTGGCGGGCTGCACCAAAGGCAAGTCGGCGGGCAATATCAACCAGCCTGCAGCTTGGGCACAAGCGCGCACGCCGGTGGCGATGCTGTCGCCCATGCCCGGCTGATCAATGTGGGCGGTGTGCGCGGCTTCGACCACATGAAATGGCAGGCCGCTGGCTTGCACCGCTGCAATGGTGTGTTCACGTACGCTGCGCTCGCCTAATGGCGCATGCAATTTGTCCTGTCCGCCGCTGGCGGCGCGAAACCGCGCGCTGCGGCCGGCGGCCAGGATGATGACGGTAGGTAAAGACTTGGAGATCAAGGCGAGAAAACTCACTTAAAAGGCGTAAATCGCTGCAATTGAGCGCATTCTGACGCGCAATGGCTTAACGCGTGTACTTTGCCAAGATTTCAACCAAGCCGCATTCAAAAAATTCACGGGCCACCCTGCGCTGCGCCGCTACCATCGCACGCATGCCCGATTATTCGCAAGCCCTGGACGCCATCGTCCAGCGCATCGCCCATGCGCGGTCTGTGCCAGCGCACAGCCGTAAGCCTTTGCGCGTGCGCGGCGGTGGCAGCAAGGATTTTTTCGGTGCGCGCTTGGGCGGCGATTTGCTGGAAACCCGCGGCCTTCAAGGCATCGTCAACTATGAGCCCACCGAGTTGGTGGTGACCGTGCGCAGCGGCACGCTGCTCAGCGAATTGGAAGCCTTGCTGCAAGAGCGCAACCAATGTCTTCCTTTTGAGCCGCCGCATTTCGGCCATGCCGGCACCACTATCGGCGGCTTGGTGGCCAGCGGCCTGAGCGGCCCTAGCCGGGCCAGTGTGGGAGCGACACGCGACTTTGTGCTCGGGGCGCGGTTTATCAACGGCCTGGGTGAGCACCTCACTTTTGGCGGCCAGGTCATGAAAAACGTGGCCGGCTATGACGTCAGCCGTGTGCTGGCCGGTAGCTGGGGCACTTTAGGCCTGATTACCGAGGTGTCGCTCAAGGTGCTGGCGTTTGCGCCCAGTGAAGCCAGCCTGGTCTGCACCCTGGGGCAACTAGAGACTTTGCAATTGCTACACCGCTGGGGCGGCCAACCGCTGCCCCTGAATGCCAGCTGCTGGCAATGCGATCCTGGCGCCAGCAGCGGGCGCCTGACGGTGCGCTTGCGCGGAGCCCAGGCCGCTGTGAGGGCCGCCTTGCCCAAAATGCAGGCCGATGTAGAGGCCCTGGGCGGCCAAGCCCAGACGGCCGACGCCGAGGCCGCCATGTTTTTCTGGGATGCGATGCGCAACCAGCAACACGCGTTTTTTACCCGACCACCGGGCGAGAACGACTGCCTGTGGCGCTTGTCGGTGGCACAAACCACCCCGGTGCTGGATCTTCCCTATGCCCAGTGCGTGGAATGGCAGGGCGCACAGCGCTGGGTCTGGGCACCTGCCGCTGCCGGGACACAGTTGCATGCGCTAGCGCGCCAAGCCGGTGGCCACGCCACTTTGTTCCGCCGCCCGGCCGGGGACCTGGCCGACGCGGATGCGGGCGCTGCGGTATTTGCGCCGCTCGACGCGACGCAGCAGCGCATCCAAACTGCCCTGCAAGCCGAGTTTGACCCCGATGGCGTCTTCAACACCGGCAGAATGCACTCCCCGGCCTGAGCCGCGCCCGCCATGCAAACCACGCTTTCCCCCGAATACGCACACACAGCCGATGGCAAAGCCGCCGAGGCGATTGTGCGCAACTGCGTGCACTGCGGTTTTTGCACTGCCACCTGCCCCACTTACCAGCTCTTGGGCGATGAACTGGACGGGCCGCGTGGCCGCATCTACCTGATCAAGCAAGTGCTCGAAGGCGCCGAGCCCACGCGCAAAACCCAGCAACACCTGGACCGCTGCCTGACCTGCCGCAACTGCGAATCCACCTGCCCCAGCGGCGTGGAGTACGGCCACTTGATTGATATTGGCCGCAAGCTGGTCGATGCGAAAGTAGCGCGACCAGCGGGTGAAGAAGCCATGCGCTGGGCTTTGAAAGAAGGCCTGAACTCGCCGCTGTTTGCACCGGCCATGAAGCTGGGCCAGGCGGTGCGCGGCTTGTTGCCCGAGGCGCTCAAGGCCAAGGTGCCAGAGGCGCGTAGTGCGGGCGTGTGGCCCAAGCGCAGCCACGCGCGCAAGGTATTGATGCTGGCCGGTTGCGTGCAACCGTCCATGAGCCCCAATATCAACAGCGCCACCGCACGCGTACTCGATGCCTGCGGCGTCCAGACCATCGTCGAGCCCCTGGCCGGTTGCTGCGGGGGTGTCAAGTTTCATTTGAACGACCAGGACGCGGCCATCGTGCAAATGAAAAACAATATTGACGCTTGGTGGCCGCATGTAGCCAATGGCGTCAAGGCCATCGTCATGAATGCTTCAGGCTGCGGCGTCACCGTCAAAGACTACGGCCATATCTTGCGAGACGATGCGACTTATGCCGAGCGGGCACAGCGCATTAGCGAATTGACTAAGGACTTGAGTGAGCTTTTGCCCGATTTGCTACCGTCGCTGAAAGAACGTATTGCACCTCAAAAAGCCCAGGCCCAGGGCATGATGGCCTTTCACCCGTCCTGCACCTTGCAACACGGCCAGCAGCTCAAGGGCGGCGTGGAGCACCATTTGAACGCGCTGGGTTTTCAATTGCAGGTAGCCAATAACGAAGCCCATTTATGCTGCGGCTCCGCTGGTACCTATAGCGTGCTACAGCCGGTCCTGGCCACCCAACTGCGCGACCGTAAGCTGGGCCACTTACAGGACTTGCAGCCCCAGGCCATTCTGAGCGCCAACATCGGCTGTATCACCCATCTGCAAAGCGGCACGCAAGTGCCTGTGAGGCATTGGGTGGAGATAGTGGATTCGGTCTTAAGTTAATTAGCCGGCTGGCGCCGTGACGGCCGATCGCTTTTTTGGTTTGTAGTCCTTAAACCATGCAGGTGCTGATGACAACTTGGTAGCAAGCAATATCGCTAACGGTTTCAGGGCGCCTGCACCCTGGGCGCCCATCCTTGCGCTGCCGCTCGCTTGGCAAAACCCTTGGTGTCAAAGGTAGCCAATACTTCTCAATGGCGACTGCTGGCATGGTGCAAGGCGTCTGCAAAGTCAAAACCCTGGGTCAAGGCATCGCATGCGCTTTGCAGTGCTTGGCGGTCTTGCACTTGCAGATGAGGCATGGCTAACAGGTGCGTAAACACGTCAGCCACCGTTTTGGGTTTGAGCTTGTAAAAACCGCGTAACACCCATTCCAGCTCCAGGGCCACGGTGGTGGCCACAAACAAGGGCTTGCCACTTTCAAACAAGGCACGGGCCTGCTCACATTGCGCAACGGTTGCTGCATCGACTTGTTCGGCCTGCACGTAGTACCGCGCCAGCACATTGATGTCCAGCGCGGTGAGTCTGGCAGTGGCCTGCGTCATGGCTTCATCAATTGGGCCGCATCCCAATCGGCAGCCACATGCGGGCCACGCACCTTGACCATGCCAAAGCCTTGCTTGTGCGATTGACGCGCCGAGGGTGCCGGGCGCAGCATGATGCAGGTGGCGTCGGAGCTAAGCGCAAACTCCACGGCTTGCCCAGTAGCCAAACCCAACTGCTGGCGCAAGGCTTGCGGAATGGTGACTTGGCCTTTGCTAGTGAGGGTCGAAAGCATGGTGGAGCTCCTTGTACTGGTGAATATGCAGTGTTTGGATTGCATTGTTTTACCAGGTAAGAATTTGGTGGTACAAAGGGTTGTGCTTGCGTTTTGCATTACTAATTGCAAGGTCCCCAGAATTTGTCATCGCTTTGATCGAGGTTTAGACCGCGCCGACAGTATTTTTGTTACGGAAAAATGAATAGTGCGATTGACGGTGCGGTAAATCACACGGGAAATAGTTCTTTTCAAGAAGCTTTCAATGGACCAACTCACCGCCAATGACTTCAAGCTACGTGGCATCGGGGCGATTGAGGCCGTGCTGGCACATCGAGCGCAAGCTACTATTTCGGTCCGTGGCAAAGAACGCTTTATGGTACAGGAATTGGCGCGACACCACTATTTGCGCGAATGTGAACTGGGAGCGGCGCTAGCCCAAAGCCGGGCTGATGTGGCGGCCGGCCGCTCGGCTCAAGAATCTGCACAAGCGCATGTAGCCCGATTGGAAAAGATACTGCAATCTGAAGGTAGCGACTCCGGTAAGTAGTCCACACCAGCTGCCGATGCGGCGCGCGTATGCGCCGTCACGCCTCAATCACCCGCGTAGCTCAGGTCATTGCAGGTGGGCCGCCCGCGCTCGGTTTGCGCGCCTTAAAATTGCAACATCGCCCCAAAGAGGGTCTGCATCAGGGAAGCCCACATGAATACCAATCGCTTAGAAGCCTTTAGCGATGGCGTAATTGCCATCATCATCACCATCATGGTCTTGGAATTTAAAGTGCCGCATGGCGCTGAGCTGCAAGACCTTTTGCCACTTTGGCCGGTGTTTTTAAGCTACCTGCTTAGCTTTGTCTATGTGGGCATTTATTGGAATAACCACCACCACATGTTCCATTTGGTTCGCAGCGTCAATGGCAGTGTGCTGTGGGCCAACTTGAATTTATTGTTTTGGCTTTCATTACTGCCTTTTACTACTGCGTGGATGGGAGAGAATCATTTTGCGCCTATGCCCATGGCCGTCTATTGCTTTGATTTATTGATGTGTGCCGTATCGAGTTTTCTGCTGACCCTGGCCATCTTTCGCCACGAGGGTCCCGCCTCTGCGTTGAAGGAAATCGTGGGACAAAGCCGAAAAGGCACACTCTCACTGGCTGGTTCAGCCGCGGCGATTCCACTTGCATTGACCGGTTACCCTGTCTTGGCAGGGCTGTTGGTGGTTGTGGTGGCAGGCATGTGGTTGTTGCCAGATCACCGCATTGAGCAGGCCGTCGGGCAACACAGGGCCTGAGATTTACTCCGTCACCCCCCGCAGTGCCACGCTGCGCCGGCGCAGCATTTCGAGGGTCAGCAGCATGGCGATCGCAAACAAAATGAGCATAAAGGCTGCAGACAGGATGGTGGGCGAGAGTTGCTCGCGCAGACCGGTCCACATTTGACGCGGCAGCGTGGTTTGTTCGGGGCCACCCAGAAAGAGCACCACCACGACTTCGTCAAACGAGGTGGCAAAAGCAAACAAGGCACCGGATAGCACGCCGGGCCAGACCAGGGGCAGCATGATGCGCCTAAAGGCCTCCCATTGCGACGCACCCAGGCCGCGTGCCGCGCGCATCAAGTTCATATCAAAGCCACCTAAGGTAGCGGTGACGGTAATCACCACAAAGGGCATGCCCAGCACCGCATGCACCAGCACAATGCCCAGCAAATTATTGGCAATGCCCAGTTTGGAGAAAAACAAATACGATCCCACTGCGAGCACCACTACGGGGACGATCATGGGCGAAACCAGCACCGCCATCAGCAAGCGTTTGCCTGGCAGGTTGTGGTGGTTCAAGCCCACTGCGGCCAAAGTACCCAGCGTAGTGGCCAGCAAAGTGGCCAAGGTGGCAGTAAGCACGCTGTTAAAAATGGCATGCAGCCAGACCTCATTGGTAAACAGGTCGCGAAACCAGCGCAGGCTGTACTCCTGCACCGGAAAATGGAAATAAGGCTCGTTGTTAAAGGCCAGCGGCACCACGACCAGCACCGGCGCTATCAGAAAAACCAAAACCAAGACGCAAAAAATCAGCAACACCCAATGGCCCGCGCGTTGCAGGGGTGTGGTGTACAGGGGCAGGTTGGAGGCGCTCATCCGAGTTTGAGGTTATTGGCGCCCACCAGGCGGTCATACACAGCATACAAGAGGAGCACCGCAGCGAGCAAAATGGCAGCCAGCGCAGAAGCCAGGCCCCAGTTGAGCGAGCGGCCCATGTTGTCGGCCACAAAGTAGCTGATCATTTGGTCGGTGGAGCCACCGAGCAACGCCGGTGTGATGTAGTAGCCCAGTGCCAGAATAAACACCAGCAATGCACCGGCACCGAGACCGGGAATGCATTGCGGCAGGTAAACCCGGAAAAAAGCAGTCAACGGGCCCGCGCCCAAAGAGCGCGCGGCGCGCACATACGAGACCGGTATTTGCCGCATTACCGAGTACATGGGCAGCACCATAAACGGTAGCAAGATATGCGTCATAGCCACCACCACACCGAAGCGGTTGTGCACCAAAGGCAGAGGTTCGGAAATGACATGCAAGAACTGCAAGAACGAATTGAGCACGCCTTCTTTTTGCAGCACGACCATCCAGGCCGTAGTGCGCACCAATAGCGAAGTCCAAAACGGCAGCAGCACCAAGATCAACAACAGGTTAGCTGTCTTATCGCGCAAATGGGCTAGCAAATAAGCCAGCGGAAAGCCCAGCAAGATGCACATCAAGGTGACGGTGAAGGCAACTCCCAGGGTACGCAAATAAATCGTGATGTGAATGCGCTGGTCTTCTGGTTGGGGGCCGACACTGTCGTCTTGGTTGCGCTTGGCGTCCAAGGCAGACAAATAAAACAGACTGTGCGTGGGCGACGCCAAATTGCGAATCGTGCCCCAGATACCGGGCTGCGCCCAAGCAGGATCTGCTGCTTCAAAAAACGCAGCCCAGGGGCCTTCTTCCTGCGCACTGACACGGCGCGCGGCACGCATAAAAATCGTACGTAATCCGGACTCTTCAATATTGAGGCGATTGGCAATAGCACCATGGCTTTGCCCTTGCACTGCTTCCTTCAAATCCTGGGCCAAGGCAGCATAAACAGGCTCGGGCGGAATCTGGTCGCGCGGTCCGTTCCACTCTGCCAAGGCCTGCGCCGTGCGGGGCAGGCCCTTGGGAACTACCGGGTCGTAAAAACTATTAAATAGCACGGTGCCCAGTGGCAACAAAAAACTCAAGAGAACAAAGATGAACAGCGGCGCAATCAACGCATAGGCACGTAACTGGCCACGCCGCTCTGCCTTGCGCAGACGTTGCGTGAGATTGCCGACGCTGTCCATCTTGTTAAAAGCCGCTTACTTAGCCAACCACGCAGAGAACTTCTTATTCAAGTCGTCGCCGTTTTCCATCCAGAACTGCGAGTTCGTGGACATCGAACGCCCGGGATGACCGGCGTTAGGCAGGTAGGCCCGGTTGGGATTGGATGCCGGAATCAAAGCCAAAGACGAATTACGGGTAGGTGCGTAAGGGATGTACTTAGCTTGGTCAGCCAAGGGCTGGCTGCTGCTGGCAAAGCGAACAAAGTCTTGCGCTGCATCCAAGTTCTTGGTGCCTTTGATGATGGCATACAGATCAGGAATCTGGACTTGGCCATCCCACACTAAGGCGAAATCTTTTTTCTCTTTCACATTGGCATCCACGATGCGGCCATGCCAGGTATGGGTCATCACCACTTCGCCCGAAGCCAAGAGCTGCGGAGGCTGCGCGCCAGCGGTCCACCAAACGATGCTGCTCTTGATGCTGTCCAATTTCTTGAAGGCACGATCCACGCCGGCTGGTGTACCCAACACTTTGTAGACATCGCCAACCGCCACACCGTCAGCCATTAGCGCCCACTCCAAGGTCACGCTGGGGTCTTTTTTCAGACCGCGCTTGCCGGGGAACTTAGCGACGTTAAAGAAATCTTCCAGCACCTTGGGGCCATTGGCGCCGTACTTGGCTTTGTCAAAAGCCACCACGTTGGAGTAAACGATCACGCCGATGGCGCAGGGCAAGATCATGCCAGGGATAAAGTCTTTAGCAGCGGCTACGCCGTCAGCGCCGGGTGGCAATTTAGCGGGGTCGATTCTTTCGAGCAGACCTTCTTCGCAACCTTTGAGCGCTTCAGCAGCTTCCAGATCTACCACGTCCCATTTCACATTGCCCGATTTCACCTGGGCGCTGATCTCGCCCAAGGTGCCGCCCCAGTCCACCGATGTGATCTTGGTTCCGGTCTTGGCGGTGTAGGGCTTGTGATAAGCCTCGATCTGGCTAGTGGTGTACGCGCCACCCCAGGAGGCGACCGTAAGCGATTGCTGGGCGGCGCTGATGCCTGGGAGGAAAGCAATAGCTGCAGCGCCAACAACTGCTAGTGCACTTGAATTTATCCGTTTGAACATGCTGTTCTCCTGTTATTACAAATAAGCCGCCCTTACTCACTATCGAGCACACGGCAGTCCACAGCACTCCAACCGAGGTTGACGGTGCTGCCGTTTGCCAGTGCGAGATCGCGTCCATCGTTGGGAAGCGTAACGATGAAATCTTCCAGC
>CANNEW010000040.1 GCA_947503685.1 Comamonadaceae bacterium
CGCTGCTCATGGTCTCGCCGGTGCTGGTGTGGAATGCGCAACAGGACTGGGTTTCTTTCCGTTACCAAGGCCAGCATGGCGCGGGCAGCGGCTGGCACTTGGCCGAGGTGGCGCGCTTTGCGCTTTTGCAGTTGCTAGCCTTCGGACCTTTGCTGCTTTGGGGTTTGTGGGGACATAGCAAGCAGGCGGTGCTGCGCTTATTTTTTGGCTTGCCTTGGCTGGTGCTGGCCTATTTGGCTGGCGGGGGTAGCAGCTTGCCGCATTGGACGGCACCGGCTTGGGTTGCGCTTGCGCCTTTTGCGGGTGTGGCCTTGGCGCGCTACCGCTATGGGCATGGCGACCGGAGCCGCCAGCGCTTGCACGCGCGGGTGCTAGCCGTGCTGGTGCTGCTGCAAGGCCTGGCTGGCGCTGCACTGCTGTGGCTGATGTTGTCTGCCGGCGCGCCGTTTTTTGCGCGTACCTGGGACAACACCGCGGTAGGCGCCAACCCGTTTGCTGAACTCTATGGCTGGGACCAGGCCGGTGCACGCGCTGCCAGCCTGGCGCAGGCGCAGGGCTTGAGCAGTGTGTCGGTGCAGAACTGGACGCTGGCCAGCCGCCTGGGTTGGTATGTCCGGCCAATACCCGTGCATGTCCTGGATACGGGATATAGCCAGTTTTCGATTTGGGCTGGCGATTTGCCCCTAGGGGCAAACACCTTGCTGGTGGACAACTCTTTGCTGGCTTTTGAAACGCCCCTGGGGCCACACGGCTTTGCCTATTGCCAGTTGCTAGACACCTTGGATGCCCGCCATAGCGGTGCACCGGTGGCGCGTTTCCGGTTTTACGCCTGTCACGGCTGGGCTGGCGATCCGCAACCGCGCAACCGGGAGCCCGGTCCATGAGCGCGCGTTGGTGGCTGCCGCTGGCGCTGCTGTTGGCCGCTGCGCCCCTGTGGCTGCATTGGTGGGAACCGGGCTTGTTTCTGGCGATCAACCAGGTTTGCGCTAGCGCGCCTGCTGTAGCCTGGGCCGCGATTTCTTTGGGTGGCAACGCCTGGGGCGTGCTGGCGTTGACCTCGCCTTTGCTGGTATTTGCGCCACGCCTCATGTGGGCCTGGTTGTGCGCTGTACCGGTAGGGGTGATCATGGCGCGCATCGGCAAGGAATGGTTGTTCAGTCCGCGCCCGGCCGGGCTGATCGAGCATGCACAAATCCGTATCGTTGGCGAGCCCATGGAATTTGCCTCTATGCCCTCGGGCCACACGCTGACGGCATTTGCCGTGGCTGGCAGTATTTATTTTGCGATCGATGCCGGGCGGCGACACCGCTTTGCATGGCTGTGGCTGGTGGCGGGCCTGGTGGGCTTGTCGCGCATGGCGCTGGGGGCGCATTGGCCGGGGGATGTAGCGGTGGGCGCTTGCCTTGGTGTGTGGGCTGCGGCCATCGGGCACCGGTTTTTGCTGCGACTGGGGCCTGGAGCCTTTGCGCCCAAGGGCTGGCCGATGCGTGTGCTCGCCGCGGTGCTGGCGCTAACGTTGTACCAAATGCTGGATGCGCCGCTCGAT
Source organism: Comamonadaceae bacterium (assembly GCA_947503685.1). Lineage (GTDB taxonomy): Bacteria > Pseudomonadota > Gammaproteobacteria > Burkholderiales > Burkholderiaceae_C > Allorhodoferax. The sequence goes on from CANNEW010000040.1 coordinate 1,547, forward strand.
TACGATGAGAGCCGCCAGCCGCAATATGTGCTGGCACTGGTTTTGGCGCTGGTATTGCTACGCTTTGCCCGCCAGCAGCGCAGGGAGGACTAAACCATGACTAAAAAATCGAATGAGGCCCCGCTGCGCGCGGGGCCGCAAGACGCTGCGCTAGCGCATCGCTACAGCCTGTGGTTTGCCCTGCTGTTGGCGCTGGGCATGCTGCAATTTGCGCTACTGCCCGGGTTACTGGGCGCCTGTCTAGGCTTTCTGGCGGCCAAAGCCTTGGTCCGCGCAGGCCATCGCTGGCGCTATGGTCCCAACGGGACTTTTGCGGCCGCGGTGGTGATCGTGTTGCCCCTGCTGGGTTTGGTCCTGGCCTTGCTGAATGCCAAGTCGCTAGCCCTGGACGCCATGGGCCAGTACCAGGCCTTGCTGCAATTCCTGGCGCAAACCGTTTTGGAAATCCGCAAAAAAATACCGCCCGATTGGGCGCTGTATCTGCCCGACGAGCTGATGGACGTGCAGCTTTGGCTGGCCGAAATGCTCAAGTCCAAAGCCAGTGTGCTGGCCGGGGCGGGTACCCAAGCTTTGCACGGGCTCTTGCTGGTCTATGTGGGCCTGGTGGTCGGCGCCTTAATGGCGGCAGGCACGGTGGCGCCCAGTAGCGCACCGCTGCGCTTGCAAATGCGCGAGCGCGGGCGGCTGTTTATCGCTGCTTTCAGCCAGGTGGTGGTGGCGCAGTTTTGGATTGCGGCGTTCAACGCCAGTTGCACTGCGGCCCTGCTGCTGATCGCGCTGCCACTGGCCGGGGCGCATGTGCCTTATATCGGGTCGCTGGTCACGCTCACCTTCTTTTGCGGGCTCATTCCCATCGTCGGTAACCTGTTGTGCAATGCCATGCTCACCCTGGCGGGTTTGTCCGTGTCAGTCGGAGTGGGCATCGCTTGCCTCGCGTTTTTGGTCATCATCCACAAAGCTGAGTACGCCATCAATGCCCGCATCCTGGGCAAACACACCAACACCGCGTCCTGGGAGCTGTTGGCAGTGATGTTCATTGGCGAAGCCCTCTTCGGCCTCCCCGGCTTGGTGGCTGCGCCCTTGTATTACGGCTACGCCAAAAGGGAGTGGCAAGCCGGCGGCTGGATTTAAGGGCACGCCGCCAGGTTTTTTGTCCAGCGCCCGCCTTTTCATGACTCTTGGCGTCGTACGCCGCCTTAAAAACCCCAGAAAAGCCGCTATGATTAGCACTCGTTGGGGTTGAGTGCTAACAAAACCGCCCCACCTATCTGTTGCAGTCCCCTTTGCCAGCGAAGGCGGACCGCCTGATTTTTTCAATAGTTGTTTCTAAACCTAGGAGATTCTTTATGAAACTGCGCCCATTGGCAGACCGCGTGATTGTTAAGCGCGTCGAAAGCGAAACCAAAACCGCCTCCGGCATCGTCATCCCAGACAACGCCGCTGAGAAGCCCGATCAGGGCGAAGTCCTGGCCGTAGGCCCTGGCAAGCGCAATGACAAAGGCGAGTTGGCCGCCCTGACCGTCAAGGTCGGCGACCGCGTGCTGTTTGGCAAGTACAGCGGCCAGACCGTCAAGGTCGATGGCGACGAGCTGCTGGTCATGAAAGAAGACGACCTCTTCGCCGTTGTCGAGAAATAAAGCTACTGCGCGGCCCGTATGCGTCGTTGGGCGGTGCTCGCAATCCTCACGTACAAAAGTACGTTCCGGTTGCTGCGCTCCGTCCGCCTAGCCTACGAACCGCTCGCTACGCTTTCTTCCCCAACAACGAGTTTTTGTATTTAACTGAATTAATTGGAGTCCTAACATGGCAGCAAAAGACGTAATTTTCGGCGGCGAAGCCCGCGCACGCATGGTTGAAGGCGTGAACATTTTGGCCAACGCGGTCAAAGTAACCCTGGGCCCTAAAGGCCGTAATGTGGTGTTGGAGCGCTCTTTCGGCGCCCCCACCGTGACCAAGGACGGCGTGTCCGTGGCCAAGGAAATCGAACTCAAAGACAAACTGCAAAACATGGGCGCGCAGATGGTCAAGGAAGTTGCTTCCAAAACCTCGGACAACGCGGGCGACGGCACCACCACCGCTACCGTGCTGGCCCAAGCCATCGTGCGCGAAGGCATGAAATATGTGGCAGCCGGCATGAACCCCATGGACTTGAAGCGCGGCATCGACAAGGCAGTCACTGCCCTGATCATCGAGCTGCAAAAATCTTCTAAAGCCACTACCACCACCAAAGAAATCGCCCAAGTCGGCTCGATCTCGGCCAACAGCGATTCCAGCATTGGCGACATCATCGCCAAGGCCATGGACAAAGTGGGCAAAGAAGGCGTGATCACTGTGGAAGACGGTAAATCGCTGGACAACGAACTCGACATCGTCGAAGGCATGCAGTTTGACCGCGGCTACCTGTCGCCCTACTTCATCAACAACCCCGAAAAGCAAGCCGCTTTGCTGGACAACCCTTTCGTGCTCTTGTACGACAAGAAAATCAGCAACATCCGCGACCTGCTGCCCACGCTGGAGCAAGTGGCCAAAGCCGGCCGTCCGCTGCTGATCGTTGCCGAAGACGTCGAAGGCGAAGCCCTGGCGACTTTGGTGGTCAACACCATTCGCGGCATCTTGAAAGTGGTCGCCGTCAAAGCCCCAGGCTTTGGTGACCGCCGCAAAGCCATGCTCGAAGACATCGCCATCCTGACCGGCGGCAAAGTCATCGCTGAAGAAATCGGCCTGACCCTGGAAAAAGTCACCTTGGCTGATCTGGGCTCTGCCAAGCGCATCGAAGTGGGCAAAGAAAACACCATCATCATCGACGGTGCAGGTGCCGCTGCTGACATCGAAGCCCGCGTCAAGCAAATCCGCGTGCAAATCGAAGAAGCGACCAGCGACTACGACCGCGAAAAACTGCAAGAGCGCGTGGCCAAGTTGGCCGGCGGTGTGGCAGTGATCAAGGTCGGCGCTGCCACCGAAGTCGAAATGAAAGAGAAAAAAGCCCGCGTAGAAGACGCCCTGCACGCGACCCGCGCTGCCGTGGAAGAAGGCATCGTGGCTGGTGGTGGCGTAGCTCTGCTGCGCGCCCGCCAAGCTGCTGGTGCTATCAAAGGCGACAACGCCGACCAGGAAGCCGGTATCAAACTGGTGCTCAAGGCCGTCGAGTCTCCCCTGCGCGAGATTGTGTACAACGCCGGTGGCGAGCCTTCCGTGGTTGTCAACGCAGTGTTGGCTGGCACGGGCAACTACGGCTTCAATGCCGCCAATGACACCTATGGCGACATGATCGAAATGGGTATCCTGGATCCCACCAAAGTGACCCGCACTGCTTTGCAAAACGCAGCCTCGGTAGCCGGCCTGATGCTGACCACTGAAGCCATGATTGCTGAATCTCCGAAAGATGACGCTCCTATGGGCGGCATGGGCGGCGGCGATATGGGCGGCATGGGTGGAATGGGCGGCATGGGTATGTAATCCCAAGCCTGTTTGGCGCGGCCCGCAAGGTCCGCAACGCCACAAAAACAAAATCCCCGCAGGATTTGAGTCCTGCGGGGATTTTTTATTGCTGCCTATTTTTAATGCCATTTTTGGATCCATATTCGCATCAAAGCGCGCCGATAGGCCTAAATAGCGCATTTTTAGCCCAGTGCCGTATGGTGCCCTCTGGTTTTGAATCTGCGCATTTATGAGCATCCCGCTTGCCCACACCGCCGAGGTCTTGCGCGCTAGGTTGCAGGTTTGGCACAGCTGCGGCTTATCGCTAATTTAATTAATTTGAATAAATTTGCCAATTTTGTTATTATGGCAACATTGTTGTCTTCGGAAAGGTGTCTCCCTTCTCTTTCCTGGCTGGGTTTGATTCATCAGCTACCGGGCACATTTTGTGGGGCAGCTCAGTCAGTAATAAAATCGGATAATCTATATAAAGAAGCAACTTAGGTCACTTGGTTTCGAGCGCAAGTGGGCAAGTATTCACATCTGCAGCAATGCTCTTTTTTTAAATTTGATTTGCATGTCCATAGGATGAATTGGACATGTTGGCGACCGGGCTAAGGTATCTACTTGCGACATCACACACTAATCCCTCAGAAATACAGCAAAAATAATCAGCCGCGCCGGTGGGCTTTGGCGTGTCTGGCTTTAGCGTTTCTGGGTTTTCCAGCGTGGGGGCAAACCGAGGCTACGAATCAGAATCTACCGTCTTTCACCGTCGAGGCGCTGTATGCCGCGGCCAACCTAACTCACCCCTTGTTGCAAGCTGCGCGATTGGAAGCGCAGGCCGGCACGATTGATGTCGCGGCAATTGAGCGTCAGCGCTGGCCCACACTGTCTGCCGTGGTGGAGTCGGACACGGGTAACACCAGTTCCCTGCCGTCGCATAGTCTGCGTGTGCAGCAAATTGTGTGGGACGCTGGCCTCGTGTCCTCCCGAGTCACCGAGGCCGAAAACCAAGTAACCATCAGCAAACTTCGCGTGCAATTGCAGCAAAGGCAAATTTTCTTGCAAATTTCTAATGCATGGCAGTCTATGTGGGCGGCCCATGCCCGCGTCCAGGTAGCACAGAAAACCATGGACCGGCTCAATGGTTTTAGGGTGCAGATGCAGCGGCGTGTGGATGCAGAGGCTTCATCGCGCATTGATTTGGTGTTCGCCAACTCACGACAATTGCAAACCCAAGTGGAGTTGGAGGCCGCCCAAAGAAACCTGAAAGTGGCGCTACTGAAGCTGGAGCAGTTGTCGGGCGAGGCGAACTTGCGCCAGCGTTTACCAGCCCTGGCCCCTTTTCCCGCATTGCCCTCGGCGGCACCGTTTCTCCAACAATTGCAGCAAATCGACTGGGTGGACTTGGCCGTGCGTGCGCCGGCGGTGCAGATTGCCCGCAGCGATGTGGTTTCTGCGCACAACCGCTTGCGTACCAAAGAGGCGGAAAAATGGCCCCAGTTGTATGTGCGCTTGGACGTGCCGATAGGCAACAATTACTTCAATGCCAATAATTCAACCGTGGTTTTTGCGGGCTTGAGCTATACGCCAGGGGCTGGATTTGCCAATGTAGTCGAGGCGCAGGCGCTGAGCACGCGCGTCGCTAAGTCTGAGCAAGGCGTAGAGGTAGCCATGAAGGACATTCAAGAAACCATGCAAAACGACCGCGAAGAATTCTTGAACGCCTACGCACAAATTTCCACCTTAGAAAAATCGGTGGCCGGCTCTGACATGGTGCTGGCCTCGTTTGAGCGGCAGTTTCAGGCCAACCGCAAAACCTGGTTGGACTTACTCAACCAAGTGCGTGAATTGGCGCAAAACGAATACGCACTGGTCGATGCGCAAGCCAGCTTAGTCGGCTCGCGTTTGCGACTCGAAATCAATATGGCCCCGACCACCTTAGCGATGGCACAGCCATGATCAATCACCAACAATTTGAATGGGCCATGGCGCGCTTGGCGCAAATGCAAGGTACCAGCCTAGATGTCTTGTCGCTGCGCGCCAGCTTGACTGGCTTGGGCAAGGCCTCAGCGCCTTTGCTCCAACTGAAAAAAATAGCCGCACAAATGGGCTTGGACGAGCCCGGGTTGCTGGACGGACCCGATCGGGCTTACCTGCCCTTGCTGTGCCATGCGGATGACTTGGGTTGGGCGGTGGTGATCGACTGCGATCCGTCGGATCAATGGGTCTTGGTCAACGCGGACGGGCAGCACACCGTGGGGCCAGACGCTTTGCAGGGCAAGGTGGCCTTGGTCAAGTTCAACCCGCAAGAAGACGCCAACAAACTCTCGCAGGCCATGGGCGAAAAACCTGCGATGAAAACCTTTGCCCAGCAGTTGAAGCAGACCTTGCGGCAATACCGATTGCCCATGATGGAGGCGGGCTTGGCCTCGGCCTTCATCGGCATCATTGCGCTGGCCACCTCGCTGTTTTCCATGCAGGTGTATGACCGCGTGATTCCCTCGCGCAGCGAGTACACCTTGATCGTGCTGAGCTTTGGGGTCGCGCTCAGCATCTTGATTGAATACGCGATGAAGGTGGCACGCTCGCATTTGATGGACTATGTGGTGGTGGGCTTTGACCACCGCTTGTCGCGCGAAGTGTTTCAGCAACTGCTGAACTTGCGTGTGGACCAAGTGCCTAGTTCGGTCGGCAGCTTGGCCGGGCAATTGCGTGGCTATGAGCAGGTGCGCAGTTTTTACACCGCAAACACCTTGTTCACCTTGATCGACTTGCCCATGGGCTTGCTGTTTCTGGTGATCATCGCCCTGATTGCCACCCCCCTGTTGGCCTTGGTGCCCCTGGTGTTTGGCTGCATTGCGCTGTTTGTGGGTCTGGGCATTCGCAGCAAGGTCAAAGAGCTGGCCAAAGAAACTGCGGCCCTCTCCAATATGCGCACCGGCCTGCTGGTCGAAGCGGTAGAAGGCATAGAAACCATCAAGGCCGGTTCGGGCGGCTGGAAGTTTTTGTCGCGCTGGATCAATTACAACAAGCAGACCATCCAAGGTGATCTGCGCATGCGCAATGCCACCGAGAGTGTGGGCTATCTGTCGGCGGTCTTGCAGCAAATGAGCTACGCGGGCTTGGTGGTGGCCGGTTCGCTGCTGGTGATGCAAGGGCATATGACCATGGGCGCCTTGATTGCTTGCTCGATTTTGAGTGGCCGTATTTTGGCTCCCGTCATGGCCTTGCCCGGTTTGCTGGTGCAGCATTCCCACGCCAGCGCCGCCCTGGAGGGCTTGGAGCGCCTGTACACCCTGGAATCGGACAACCACGGCATTGCGCACCCCTTGGTGCCCACCCACATCAAGGGCCATTACCAATTGGCCGATGTGGAGTTTGCCTATGGGCAAAACCCACCGGTGATTGGGGTGCCCAAGCTAGAGATAAAACCCGGTGAGCGCATTGCCGTCGTCGGCCCGATTGGTGCGGGCAAGTCCACGCTGCTGCGCCTGCTCAGCGGCTTGTACCACCCGCAAAAAGGCAGCATCCGTATTGATGGTTTGGAGTTGGGCCACGTCAGCCGCCAACTGCTGAGCCAAAAAATTGGTTACTTGCAGCAAGACCACCGCTTGTTCCAAGGCACATTGCGCGAGAACTTGCTCATAGGCCTGCCCGACCCGGGAGACGAGGTGCTTTTTGCCGCCATGGCGCGCACCGGCATGGACCGCATTGTGGGCAGCCACCCCAAAGGACTCGAGCGCCCCATCATGGAAGGCGGCAAAGGCTTGAGCAATGGGCAAAAGCAACTGGTGGCCTTTACCCGCTTGATTTTGTGCAAGCCCGACATTTTGTTACTGGACGAGCCCACCGCCACCATGGACGATATGCAAGAGCGCCAGTGCATGGCTGTCTTGGCCGAAGAGGCCAATGCCGGTAAAACGCTGGTCATCGTGACCCACAAACCGGGCACGCTGTCGCTGGTGAACCGCATCATCGTCGTCGCAGGCAGCGCTATCGTCATGGATGGCCCGCGCGACGCCGTGTTGCAACAACTTCAACAGCGCCCCAATGCGCAAGCTGCGAGCTGATCATGTCATTGCCCAACAAATCGCAATCCAAAGCGCCAGCAGCACCGGCGCATGGTCAAACCTCGCAAGCGGTCAGCGACGTGACCGCCAAGCCTGTGGCCCAGGCCGCGCATGTTGGCGACTTGGATCCGCCGCACCGCTCACGCGCCACCTTGCTGGTTTTCATGCTTTCATTGATCGCGCTGGTCTATTGGGCCTCGGTGGGGAAAATTGACCAGGTGACACGCGCGCAAGGCCAAGTGATTGCGGCCGAACGCACGCAGATCATCCAATCGCCTGACGGCGGTGTTCTGACCATGCTGCACGTGAAAGAAGGTGACACTGTGAAAGCCGGCCAGTTGCTGGTGACTTTGCAGAAAAAACGTGCGCAGGCCGCGGTATCGGATACGCGCGCCAAAGTGGCTGCATTGCGCATCACCTTGGCACGACTTCAAGCTGAAATTTTTGAAAAACCCTTGCGGTTTGAGCCCTCCTTGCTGTCCTACACCGATTACATCCAAAACCAGACCGAGCTGTACAACAAGCGGCAGCGAGCGTTCAAAGACGAAGTCGATGCGTTGATAAAAATTCTGGCGCTGGCCGAAGATGAGTTGAAAATCAATCGGCAACTCGAAGCCACGGGGGATGTCAGCCGTGCGGAGCTCTTGCGTCTGGAGCGCTCCAGCGCCGACATTGCGGCGCAGTTGACCGGCAAGCGCAACAAGTATTTCCAAGATGCACAGGCTGAAATGACCAAAACCCAAGAGGATTTGAGTACGCAGACCGAGCAGTTGAACGACCGTACCAGCTTACTCGAGCACACTGAGTTGGTGGCCCCGGTGGCGGGCGTGGTGAACAGTATCAAAGTCAATACTTTGGGCGGCGTGGTGCGCCAGGGTGACACCGTGATGGAACTCCTGCCTGGCGGCAACAACTTGATTGTGGAGACCAAGATCGTGCCGGCCGACATTGGCTTTGTGAAGATTGGGCAAACCGCCAGCGTCAAGCTTGACGCCTATGATTATTCGATTTACGGTGGTATGCAGGGGCAGGTGAACTACATCAGTCCGGATGTCTTGACCGAAGAAACTAAACAAGGCCCGATGACCTACTACCGCGTGCGCATCATCATCACCGGCACGGAGTTCAAAGGCGACAAAGCCAGTCAAATCCAAGTACGCCCAGGTTTAACCGCCAGCGTAGAGATCAAAGCCATGGACCGCACGGTGCTGAGCTACCTGACCAAACCCTTGACCAAGACCATGGGCATGTCGATGGGCGAGAAGTAAGGTGTTTGCCAAGCCTCTGTACGCAAGGCAAGCCTAGGCCCTATCTCTCGTAGGTTTGGCTTGCGTAGTGAGTCGTTCGACTTCGCTGTACAAACGCAGCATCTCGAAGGGTTTGAGCAGCAAGCCATCTAGGCCGGCCTCCTTGAAGCGTTGAAGATCTAGGGTGCTGACATTGGCCGTCAGTCCCAGCACAGGGGTTTGCCGGGTCAGTGCATCTGCGCTGGCACGCATGGCACAGGCGGTCTCGATACCATCCATCACCGGCATCACCATGTCCAATAGCACCAGGTCAAAGCCCGCTTGCGTGGACAGGGCGTGCATAGCTTGAACGCCATCTTCCACCTCCACTATGAGTGCATTGGACCATTTGCGCTGCAACAGCAAGCGCACTAGCAAACGATTGATCGGGTGGTCATCGACGACCAAAAAGCGTAACGCTTGGTGGGCGCTGGCCGGGGTGGATGCCAGCGCCACCGGCGTGGCCAGCGGTGCAGCTACCGCCTTGAGCGGGAGGCAAAACCAAAATCGTGACCCCACCCCTTCCTGACTTTCCAGCTGTAGTTTGCCGCCCAAAATACGCACCAATTGCAGCGAGATGGTCAAGCCCAAGCCACTGCCACCAAAGCGCCCTTGTATGCTGGCGTCGGCTTGGCTAAAGCGTTCGAAAATCCTTTGCTGCTGCTCTGGGGCAATGCCGATACCGGTGTCTTCTACGGCAAATTCCAAGCCCTCTCTACGAACAGCGACGCGCAGCACGACCTGCCCCTGGTGTGTGAACTTGATCGCATTACCCAACAAATTTACCAGCACCTGCATGAGGCGGTGCTTGTCGGTTTCCACCCATTCGGGCACTCCGGGCTCGACCTGGCAGATATAGCGCAACTGGGTGCTTTTCACCTTAGGCTGGAACAAGTCAAAGGCCGCATGTACCGTCTCTAGCAGCGCAAACCGCTCGGAACGCGCACTGATGTTGCCTGAGCTAAATTGGGAGTAATCCAGCACATCGTTGATCACCGTCATCAAGTGGTCAGCAGATTGGCGGGTGTACTCCAGTACCTTGAGTGCGTCGGGATTGCCTTGCACACGCTCGAGCAGGACCGCATTCAAGCCCAGGATGGCGTTCATCGGTGTGCGCAACTCATGGCTGACAGTGCCGATAAAGTGTTCGCGCATGCGCAGCATTTGCTCGAGCTCTAGCTGCTTGGCCTGAAGCTCTCGCTGGCGTTGCTGGCGTCCCTGCAAATGCTGCTCCAGTTCTTGTTGATAGAAGTTGGGAACCAGGAACAGGGTGACGCTCACCAGCACGTAATCCAGCAAGGACATGAGCGGTAGCTCGGCGATGTTCATGGACGCGAACTGATCCCCCCAAATCCAAGCCACCCCTGCCATCAACAAGTCAACGGCAATCACCAGCACCATCCACAAACCGCCCGCTTTCGGATGGACAACATAAAAAATGGCCAATGGAATCAAAGTCACCCACGCCAAGGTCGAACTGTACAAGTGCCCCTCGGTCAGGCTGATGGCGAATAAGTAGGCCAAACCGAGCACCGCCGCCACGTACACCACCCCTCTCTCAGGCAGCCCGCGTACATAGGCCAGCAAGACGCCGGAAATCAGGACGCTGAACACCTGGCTCATCCATTTCCCGGTGAGCGAGGATGTGAGGGGGATCACCAGGAGGGCGCACAGCAGTGACAGCGCCAGCACACTGGCAACAAACCGGTCGCGGGGCCGCCGCATGCGTGCGGGAAAGCTGCGCACGAGCCCAATGCGCCAGCTGCGACCTAGTTTGCTGGCATTCATGGCTGGGACGCCTTTGCGGGTGCGAGCAGAGCTTCAACCATATCCTGGACCTGCTGGATGTCAATCGGCTTGGACAGCACGGCGTTCATACCCGCTGCCATGCAACGCTCGCGATCGAGCGCGTTGGTGTTGGCCGTCAGGCCGATCACTATGACCTGCGCCAGCTCCGGCCGCATGTGGGTACGCATGAACTGGGTTGTCTGCAGGCCGTCCAGGCCGGGCATGATCATGTCCATCAGCACCACATCAAAGGACGCAGTGCCTAGCACCTGCAATGCCTCTTCGCCGCTGTGGGCAGCGACGACATGGGCATGGGGCCAGCACTTGCTTAGCAGCAATTGGGCGACCATGATATTGACCGCGTTGTCATCGACCAGCAAAAACCGCAGTACTTGTGGCGCCGGCTGGGCGGGCACTGCGACGCAGGCATCCGCAGGCGGGAGCACCGCTTCCAGGGGTAACTCGAACCAGAATAAGGCACCCTGACCCTGTGTACTTTGAACCCCAATCTGCCCCCGCTGCAGACTCACCAAGCGCTCACAAATCGCCAAGCCCAGACCGGTGCCGCCATAAGCGAGTTTGGTCTGAACGTCTGCATGCTCAAAACGATTGAATACCTGCTGCTGGCGTTCCATCGGAATGCCCCGGCCGGAATCTTGCACCTCCACCCGAATCTTGCCTTGCAGCGCAGTGGCGCGTATATCAATCTGCCCCTGATGGGTGAATTTGATGGCGTTGTCCAACAGGTTGGACACAATTTGCAGCAAGCGTTGCGCGTCTGCCAACACCCAGGCGGGCAGTTGCGGGTCTATGTGCAATTGAAGCATTAGTGATTTTTCTTGTGCTCGGACCGCAAAGGGCTGTATCAGCCGCTGAAAAAACGGCGCTAACTCCAAGGGCTTTTCCAGCAGCGTCAAGCGTCCCGCTTCAAGCTGTGAAAAGTCCAAAATCTCGTTGACCAGGCTGAGCAATTGCTCGGTGGAAAGCCGGATGTGTTCGGCAATTTCTACATTGTCAGGCTGATCACTGAGTTCCGATTGCAACACCCCATTCAAGCCCAAAATCGCGTTCATCGGGGTGCGCAACTCGTGCCCCACCGAGGCCATAAATTCATCTTTATGAGACTGCGCTTGGAGTAAGGCTCGGTGTGCGGCCTCTAGGTCGGCGTTGCTCAGTTCCACCTCATGCAATTGGCGCCGGTGCAGGCGCTCATAAAAGTACACGACCAGCATCAATGTCAGGATGACCAATACTTTATCTAGCAATGCCCAGGCAATGGTCTGCGGTGACTGGTCGACCTCACCCGAGATCCAGCCTTGTGTGACAGCGATGAACTGCATGAGGATCGTAAGCATGATGGCGCCGGCCCACCAAAATGCCCAGCGGCGGCCCAGCAGCACCAGCGCCGCCACCGCCATGATCGTCATCCAAACCATGGCGGGCGAATTAATGCCACCCGTGCAAGCCGTGATGTAGACCACCAGCGCGATGGCCGTAAGCAAGCCCAGATTGCTCAACCAGGTGTACAGGGCCGGATTGGGCACAAACAGTGCCAAGACCACAAAGCAAGCGACCGCAATCAAGTTGGCCGCATGGTCGTAGCCTGGCTGGGGAACAAAATAGAACAATAGCGCGTTGCCCACTGCACCAAGCAAGCAGCACAGCAGCAACCACTGGCGCTGCGAGCCGGTGAAGGCCTTCAGGCGGTGCCAAACTGGCCCAGCTTGGAGCTTAATTCTCATGTGCAGAAAGTTCTAGGTGCGATCACGGGGCGGCCTCAAGTCCATCTGGGCTCATGCGACACTTGCATGCAGTCCTTCAAGCAAATCCTATGCGCAATTCATGCATTTTCTGCCCAAGGGGCTTGCATTACTTGCCTATTTTTATTGTGAACCGGGTTCGCGGCGCCATCATGACGCATGCATGGACACCGCAATGCCCCCCACGGCCTGGGTC
>CANNEW010000041.1 GCA_947503685.1 Comamonadaceae bacterium
TTTGCGCTGAACAAGCTGGACAAAGTCAACGGCGGTTCGCCCGAGAGCAACAAGCACAAAGTCATGTTTGAGAACTTGACGCCGCTGTTCCCCAAAGTGCAAATGCGCCTGGAGCAGGACAACAAAAGCGAAGAGAACATTACCGGACGCATCATCGACATCATCGCCCCCATAGGCAAAGGCCAGCGCGCCTTGCTGGTGGCGCCGCCCAAAAGCGGTAAGACGGTGATGATGCAGCACATTGCCCATGCGATTTCGGCCAACTACCCCGACAGCCACATGATGGTGTTACTGGTCGATGAGCGCCCTGAAGAGGTGACCGAGATGCAGCGCACGGTGCGGGGCGAAGTGATTGCTTCCACCTTTGATGAACCCGCTTCGCGCCATGTGCATGTGGCCGAAATGGTGATCGAGCGCGCCAAGCGCCTGGTGGAATTGAAAAAAGACGTGGTAATTTTGCTGGACTCAATCACCCGTCTGGCACGCGCCTACAACAATGTGGTGCCCTCCAGCGGCAAAGTGCTCACCGGCGGGGTCGATTCCAATGCCTTGCAGCGGCCCAAGCGATTTTTAGGTGCGGCGCGCAATGTGGAAGAAGGCGGTTCGCTGACCATCATCGCCACTGCACTGGTCGATACCGGTAGCCGCATGGACGAGGTGATTTTTGAAGAGTTCAAGGGCACGGGCAATTCCGAGATTCACCTGGACCGCCGCCTCTACGAAAAACGCGTATTCCCGTCCATCCAGCTCAACCGCAGCGGCACACGCCGCGAAGAATTGCTGCTGGCGCCGGAGATTTTGCAAAAAACTCGCATATTGCGTCAGTTTTTATACAACATGGACGAGATCGAGTCCATGGAAATGGTGCTCAAGCAAATGCGCGCCACCAAGACCAATAGCGAATTCTTTGAATTGATGCGCCGCGGCGGCTAAGCCTGCCCGCTGTGTTGGTCCAGCAGGGCCTGCAAATTGCCGCGTATCTGCGCTTCAATTTGCTTTTGAAAGCTACCTAGTAAAAAACCCAGTTGCGCGCGCAGTTCAAAACTTTCCGCACGTACTAGCAAGCTGCCTTTGGCACCGCTGCGGCTGAACAGGATTTCATCTTCCAAGAGCCCCGGTCTGCACTCGCAGGCCATGCCCCAATCGGCCTGCGCCTGCGCGATCCAATCCTGCGCGATCTGTCGGGCCTTGGGCAGGCCCAGCGTATGGGCTTGCTTAACTATTAGTTCGGGCATCGGACGGCGCAATGCCCGTGGCACGGGTTACAGCTTGGCGGGGTGGACGTGCGGGACGCGCTCATCGCCGCATTTTATAAGCCATGCGCGGAGCGCTTGCACGGCGGCTTGCTCCAATTCGGTGGCCGCAAGGGCGACAGCGAGCCCGCACGGTCAAGTTGATAATCTCGGCTTACCAAGCTAAACCGAAACGCCAAACGCAGCCAGACTGCAAGCCAATCGCCCTCCATCCTGCCATGTCCCCCACACCCCATTCAGCTGATGTCAACACCCATACCGTGATTGTGGTGGGCGCTGGCTTTGCCGGCGTGGGCGCGGCGATTGCCTTGCGCAAAGCCGGCATCGATTTTTTGATACTGGAAAAAGCGTCCGAGCCAGGCGGCGTCTGGCGCGATAACACCTACCCGGACTGCGCCTGCGATATTCCCTCTAGCTTTTACTCTTACTCATTTGCCCCCAATCCGCGCTGGAGCCGCGTGTTTGCCCGGCAGCAGGAAATCAAGGCTTACTGCGGCAGTACGGTATCTAGCTTCGGCCTCTTAGCGCACCTGCGTTTGAACTGCGAGATGCACAAGGCCTATTGGAATGAAGCCGAAAAACTTTGGCATTTGGACACTTCGCTGGGCCTGCTGCGCGCGCGCTTTGTGGTGATGGCCTGCGGGCCTATGCATGTGCCGGTGACGCCGGATATTGCCGGCCTGGACAGCTTTGCCGGGACACACTTCCACTCGGCGCGCTGGCAACATGACCTGGACTTGGCGGGCAAGCGAGTGGCAGTCGTGGGCTCAGGCGCGTCAGCGATTCAGTTTTTACCGGCGATAGCGCCCAAGGTCGCGCAGCTGACCCTGTTTCAGCGTACCGCGCCCTGGGTACTGGCCAAAATGGATTTGCATATTTCAGAAAAATGGCAAGCCCGGTTCGCACGCTTTCCCTGGCTGCAAAGCCTGCTGCGGCGCGCCTTGTACCTGCAATTTGAACTGCTTAATTACAGCCTGAAATTTCCCCGCGCTATTGCCCGCCTGCAAGCGGCAGGTTTAAAAAATATCGCACGTGGCATCAAAGACCCGGCCCTGCGACAGAAGGTGACGCCTAATTTCTCACTGGGTTGCAAACGCATTTTGCAATCGAACACCTGGTATAAAACGCTGGCGCAGCCCCGGGTGCAGGTTTTTTCCGGCATAGCGCGCATCGAAGGCAATTGCCTGGTGTCCACCAGTGGCGAACGGTGCGAGGCCGATATCATCATTTGGGGCACCGGCTTTGAAGTCGCAGAGCCGCCGGTCGCGCAGGCTATTTTTGGACAATCGGGCCAGGCGCTCTCCACCCATTGGAAAGGCTCTGCCAGTGCCTATCTGGGCACCATGCTGGAAGACTGCCCCAATTTGTTCATGATGTGCGGTCCTAATTTGTATGCGTTTTCATCGGCCTTCGTGATGATCGAGGCGCAGGTGAAATTCATCCTGGCGGCCATCCGTAGCACCGGCACTAAGGAGCATGCGAGCATCGCGGTCGCCCCAAGCGCACACCAGCGCTACAACCAGGCGGTGCAAATTGCACTCAAAAAAACCGTGTGGAACAGTGGGTGCAGCAGCTACTTTATCGACCGCAACGGCAATAACAGCACCAACTGGCCCTGGACCACTTGGTATATGCGCTGGCGCTTGGCACGTCTGCGGCCCGGTGACTTCACTACCGGCTAAGTGCTAAGCCGCCACTTAAGATTTGCTGGATTTTTTCTGTAAAAAGCTGGCGATGCGCGCATGCACATCCGGGCCAACTCCTTCGTGGCGATACACCTCATGCGCCAGGCCGGCATCTAAGGGCATGCCGTCGGTTTGCAAAAGCAATTTTTTGTTGGCCCGATGGCTGAACCAGCTATTGGCAAGCACTTGCTGCGCGTAGGTATCCACCGCGTCAAAGAAATCTTCGTCGGCAAAGCAGCGGTTGACCAAGCCCAAGGTAAGCGCCTCCTGCGCGCCCACGGTGCGGCAGCTCAGCATCATTTCCATGGCCTGGCTCTGGCCCACGCGGCGCGGCAGGCGCTGGCTCATACCCCACAAAGGCGTCAAGGCCCATTTGGCATGGGTGTCCGCAAATTTGGCATTGGCACTGGCCAAAATCACATCGCCCGCCAAGGCAAGCTCCAAACCACCGGTATAGCAATGGCCGTGCACCGCGCAAATCACCGGGTGGGGCAAGTTCGCCAGGCGCTCTATCACCTGCGACTGAAAATGCGCGCGCGGCAACTGCTCGCCCTTGGCCAAATCGCCCAGGTCATGCCCGGCAGAAAAGCAGCTTCCCGAGCCGCGCAAAAGCACCAGGCCTATCGTGTCAATCTGCTGCTCCAGATCGGCCAGATGCGCATCCAAGGCTTCAAATACTTCCACATTCAAGCTGTTGAGCTTGTCCGGGCGGTTGATCGTGAGAACGGCTAGGCCTTGCTTGTCGTCGCGTAATACGGTTGAATTCATCGCTTGGATTTCCCTTTGCGCAATGCGCTGGTGTCAAACAGAAGGGTCAGGAGTCGCCTTTGGGTCGAAGGGTTCCGAAAGGGTGATCACGCCGACGCGGCAATGTACTATTCAAAATCGAGTTAAACCAAGTGCTATATTTTTAAGCCAAACTGGGAACTGACGGAACCATACCATGCACACATCTACGCTCCGCGCCGCAGGTGACTCCATTGCCGTGACTATTGCGCAATCATTGGCCAAATCCTCCGGCCTGCAAGCGGGTGACAAAGTTTCGTTTGAAGCTGATGCCGGGCGTTTGATTATTTCTCCGATCAGCCGCAAGCGCTATAGCTTGCAAGAGTTGCTGGCAATGCAAGGCGCAGAACCTTTGGTCATGGATCAGGCTTGGGAAGCTATGGCCGCAGTCGGTAAGGAGCTTCCACTTTGAGTGGAAAAGTGGGGCGGCGGAGCGATATTGTGATCGCCAGTTTCCACCCTGCGCTGGGCCGGGAGCAACAAGGCCGCAGACACGTCACTGCTCGATGGCAGCCCCCAAGTCGGCAAAGTTGTTGATCTTGACCGACCCGTCGGGGAACCTTGCAATCAGGTCCAACTCACCGCCCATGGCCTCGATGTGGCTGCGCAGGGTGGACAAGTACATGTCAGTCCGTTTTTCTATCTTGGCAATCGACGGCTGCTGAACATGCAGCACTTCGGCCAACATCTTTTGAGACAGGCCACGGGCTTGACGCAGCTCGTTAAGCGGCATTTCAGCCAACATCTGCCGGGCCATGCCATTCGCCTTCTCGCGTGCGGCCTGGCTCATGCCTGCACGCAGTTCTGTAAATTTCTTAGCCATCTATTGCTCCTTCTTGTCGAAGTTGTACCAGGTGCTGGTCATCCAGCCGGTCGGCGATCGGTAAATTCACGTCATACCAGCGGTCATCGCCCGTCTTATCGCCACCAATCAAAAGAATCGCCATTCGGCGCGGATCGAATGCGTTAAGCGTGCGAAAAGGTCTCCCGCCGTGCTGGGTGCGCAGTTCGCGCATATGTCCATGCTTGGGACCCCGGACGCCGCTGCTGTGCGGGTGCCCCAACGACGGCCCCCGTGCTTCCAGTAACTGCACCGACGCAGCCAATGACACTTGCTCATCTTCCGTCAGACTGGCCCACCAGTCACCAAATTCGTCTGTGTATTCAACATCCAAAGTTTTGCACGAATATAGCCTCCGTGAAATATTCCGTCAAGTGCATGTTTTGTGCGCCACCCTGCCCATACCACCCGCAAGCGAGCGACTGGCTAAAATTACAAGCTCGAGAGACAAAAATCGGCTCCAAGCCGTGAGGTGATTTGGTTCATCCTATATCTCTCGATCCATCTTCCCGACACCTGCTCTACTTTCCAAAGTCAGCGGGTGGTTTTTATTGACGATGCCGCTTTGCAGGGCGGACTTCTTGTCAACTTGTCCCTCCCCTTTCGCCACCAAAACTCAGATCACCATCCCTGCGACAGCATCTCTTTCATGCTCAGCCCATTCAGCACCGACGCGCAGGTTTCCCAGTCTGCATCCTCCACCTTGCTGTACTTGGCATCAAACGGGTTTCGCGTAGCGGTGGTACGGTCTATGCGTTGATTGGCGGCGGCCTCGTCATTCAGTGCCACTTGCACCCACACGTCTTCTAGCGTGTCAGGTATCTGACCGAACAGTCCGTGAATTGCTTCGAGCCGGTCGGCCAGCACTTGGTGAACGCGATCTTCTACCGAGTCGCGGTAGCGCAGGTTAGCAATCCAAATTTCATTACGGGCTTGGCCGATGCGCTGGATACGTCCCTTGCGTTGTTCCAGCCGCGTCGGGTTCCATGGGCTGGACAACGCCTGGCGCGACCTGCGTCTGGTGGAGCGCTACTAACTGCGTTCGCTGGACATTGAGAGCCGGGGCGAGCGCCGCAAGGGCATGTACGAAGAGTTGGCGCGGCTTTGGCGTGTTGGAAATCAAGCCGCTGCTCAAAAGCGACAAGGCCAACGGCACCCGCATGTTCACTCCCACAGGCTTGTCTGCTACTATTTTGGTAGCCGCTCACGCTGGTGATGCGGGGGCTACAGGCCAATTAGGCACGCAAAGCACAAGGGGCAGGGCAACAGCTGCCGGCCCACACCCCTTTGCCGCGTCGCCGCTGCGCCACCTGATGTTTGCCGTGCGCGAAACCGCTGCGGCCGACAACAGCCCCGAGCCGGGCCGCCAATACCTGCGCGACACTTTTGGCCAGGGCTACTGGGGCAAGCGCGGAGGCTTTGTAAATCTGCTGGAATGGCTGGCCGCGCTGGGCAATGCCGAGGGCATGCAGGAATGGGCCGCCGACTCTGAAGCCGCCCGCATGCTGGCCGGGCGGCTGCGCAACGATCACGCCTAGTAACTTTCAAAACCAAAACCGGGGACAACACCGATGAGCAATGAGGAAGAATCAAAACTCGCCCTGTTCGACGGGCGCGAGATGCGCAAGGCCTATCAGGATGGTGAATGGTGGTTTTCGATCATCGACGTGATTGAAGCCTTGGTGGGTGGGGACCGGCCACGCAAGTATTGGAACGATCTCAAGAAAAAGCTGCTTCTGGAAGGATATGACCAGTTGTCCGAAAAAATCGGACAACTGAAAATGAAGTCCAGCGACGGCAAGTTTTATATGACCGACTGCGCTACCAGCGAGACGCTGTTTCGCATCATCCAGTCCATCCCTTCGCCCAAGGTGGAGCCGCTCAAGCGTTGGCTGGCCCAGGATGGACGCGCGCACCAAAATCAAGGGCTTGCGGCCCCACCATTTGCCAAGACCAGTCAGCGTTTGACTGGCTCCGGCCTTGCGCTCTTTGTACGACTCAGCCGACAAGCGGGCGATGAGGAACTGGGTTTCGATGAAAGTGGACATGGACGTTATTCAAAAATGAAAGCTGCTCGCGCAATATCCACGAGGGCTATCGCCGTATTTGGCATAAATTTCACCTTCAAACAGGCAGTGTGATCAGCGGGTCAACGCAGGCCACACCTAGCGGCTGGAAGTGTTTGAGGTTGCAGGTGAGCAGCAGCAGGCCCGCGTTTTGGGCCAGCGCCGCGATGGCTACATCGGCAAAACCGGGGTGGCAGCCCTTTGCTATGGCTGCATCTGATATTTGCCCCGCCAGCCGGGCGGCTTGCGCGTCCAGCGGCAAGATGCGGTCTGCATAGGTGGCCAGCAGGCCGTCAAGCCAGCGGTCCAGCCGGTCGGCCCGCTCTGCGCCACCAGCGCGGCGCAGCTTGCCAATGCCTTGCGACATTTCTGCAATGGCGATGGAAGGCAGAAAAAGTTCTTTGTGGTGTGCTTGCAGCCATTCACCCAAGGGGGTGGGCACAAAGGCTTCACGCCCAGGGGCCAGCACGGACACCACGCTGGTGTCCAGCAGGTAGCCCTGCGTAACAACTTTAGTCAAAATCAATACCCCGCAGCGGCGTGGTGTCGCGCTCGGTTTGCAGCGGCTCGGGCAGGGCCAGCAGGTAATTGGCCAGGTTAGGCATCTCCAGCGGATAGAGGCGCGCGCCATCGGCCACCGGCACAATCATGGCGCAGGGGTGGCCATGACGGCTGACCAGAGTGGGCCGGCCTTTTTCGGCAGCGGCGACCAGCGCAGAAAAACTGGCCTTGGCTTCACGAATTTGCATGGTTTCCATATTAGTGCTCCTTGTGACTACATGAGGTCATTTTATATGAATTCAGCCTCAAAGGGAAAGCGAAAGCTGCGAATGCCCCAGCAGCTCGCGTCGCGCCTTGGGTGATAAGCCTTCACCTTTGACAAAGGGGTTGTCGGCTAAGGCCGCACGCAGGGCCTTGCGCCAGCCAATGCCCTTTTGCATGGCCTGGCCGGTGGTGGCCACAGTCATGGTGTATAGCCACCAGCGTTCTTCGGGGGCCAGGGCTTCCCAGTTGTGCAGCGCGTTAGGGATGTCGTCTGGCGAGGCGTCTTCTACCGCCCAGCACAGGATGCAGAGTTCCTTGCCCAACGATGAAATGTCAAGGTGGTGGTCTTCTCTGTTGCCATGATTTATCCAACGACGGTTTGGCTGTAGATGTACTGCAATGTACAGCAAAGTTCAGAGTCGTCCAGCAGCGTTCGCCATACGCTGACTTCAACGTCCAGCGGAGAGACAACATGGCCCGTCACTACTCAACCCGCGACTTTTTCCGGCACATGCCCAGTGCGCTACTGGCCCGCTACTTTGCGGGGAGCACAGTATTTGGTGAGTTCGACTTTGTCGCCATGTCCGACACCCGGCACGACGAGTTGTTTGCCGCCTGGCTGGCCTTGTCAGACGCCCAGCGCAACAACATGGATGCGGAGTTTCGCGACATCTTCGAGATGAGCTGCGAAAAGGGCTGCCACGCTATTCTGGACGAAGCCACGCGACAGCTTCGTGGTGCCTGGCCATTCCGGTACTCCGCATTGGCCACTGACCAAAGCTACAGACTCACGAAAATGGATAGCGATGAGGTTGGGTGCGTTGCCACCAGCGCACAGCGCCGTTCAGCAGGCAGCGCGCACGGCATGACCGCGCTGGTGGAGACAGCAGACACATATCGAGCGCCGACAAATCGTCTATGCTTGCCTCCTTCGCGGTAGCTGATCAAACCGTTGCGCAGCACCATTTATATGCAAAATAGGCCGCTATCCCTCATAGAACGTGCGCAAGCAGCTATCAAACGAGTAGCAAATGGATGGCGCTACGCCTGCCCCAGCTTTTCTCGTGGTTGGGACAAGGGATGATTCTGGAGCCACAAAGAAGAAAGGACTCAGCGCCTTTCGACACTAAGTCCTTGATTCATTTGGTCGGTGTGAAAGGATTCGAACCTTCGACCCCTTGCACCCCATGCAAGTGCGCTACCAGGCTGCGCCACACACCGAATTAGCCTGTGATTATATCCCGCGCAAGTGTTGCAAGCCTTTAGGCTGCAGCGAGTAGTTCACGAATTTCCAGCAGTTCCGAGCGCACTTGCTGCCAATGCGCATGCGCCACACCAGGCGCTTGGGCGAAAGCCGGCGCATCATCCAAACCGCCCTCATCCAAGCCTGCCGCGGACCCGTCCAACCGTCCATCGATCTGGCGTTTTTTCTCACGCTCAGACTCTTGGATTTCCTGCATCTTGTTGCGCGCACCGCTGATGGTGAAGCCTTGCTCGTACAACAAATCGCGGATTTTGCGGATCATCAGCACCTCATGGTGCTGGTAATAGCGCCGGTTGCCACGACGCTTCATGGGCCGCAACTGCGTAAATTCCTGCTCCCAGTAGCGCAGCACATGGGGTTTGACGCCGCACAAATCCCCCACCTCACCAATGGTGAAGTACCGCTTTGCGGGAATGGATGGAAGTGTGTTTTCCATGAAAATCAATGCGCTATAGGGAAAAGTGAAGAGATTACTCTAAGTTGGACCGTAAGGCAATCGGGGAAATGCAGGGGTTCCGCTGGCGCAGTATCCGAAGCGGCGGCCTTCGCTTAGCTTTTCTGCAGTTCGGCCTGGATCTGGTCCTTGAGCTTGTGGCTGGCGTGGAAGGTCACCACGCGGCGCGCCTCGATGGCGATGGCTTCGCCCGTACGCGGGTTGCGGCCCGGGCGGGGCGCTTTGGTCCGGATCTGAAAGTTGCCAAAGCCTGAAATTTTGACATCTGTGCCGTCCACCAGTTGCGCCGAAACCAAGTCGAAAAACGCGTCCACCATGTCCTTGGACTCGCGCTTATTCAAGCCCAATTGGTCAAACAACATGTCGGCCAGATGCGCTTTGGTCACTGCCGCTGTTTCCAGGCTATCAACAGAAATTTGCATAGGAGGTATCCGGGTCTGGCGCGTTCAGGTCTGAAAAATAAAAAGCGGTCTTAAGCACGCTGGCGGGCGCCCAAGCGGGAGACCAACTGGGCCACCACGGCCGCAACAGTAGTTTCAATTTCCGCTTCCGTCAAGGTCGCTTGCGTGCTGCCGAGCGTCAGGCGCAGGGCCACACTGTGCTCGGCCGCACCCTGCCCGGCTGTATCGGCGGGCGGGCGGTAGATATCAAAAACACGCGCGTCTTGTAGCAGGCCCTGGGTGGGCGCTGCATAGATCGCGGCCATGATGGCCTCGTGGTGCACGCTATCGGCGACCATGATGGCCAGGTCGCGCTGCACCGAAGGGAAGCGCGCCACCGGTTCAAACACCGGCATCGCTTTTTGCAGCAAGGCCTCCAACTCCAACTCAAATACCTGGGGTGCTTGGCTCAAGCCATAGGCCTGCACCCAGCGCGGGTGCAGCTCGCCTACATGGCCAACTACTTTGCCATCGAGCATCACTTGCGCACAGCGCCCGGGATGCATGGCCGGGTGCGCTACCGCGCTAAATTGGGGTGTGCTTGGCGCGAACAAGGCCTCTACATCGCCTTTGGCATCAAAGAAATCCACTGCGCTGTCTTTGCGGCCCCATTGCAAGGCATCGACTCCACCCCAAGCCAGGGCTGCCACACGCATAGGCTGGTGAAAACCGGCCACTGTCGAATCGCCATCGCTAACGGAAGGATCGCGGAAAAACACCCGCCCTATTTCAAACACCCGCACCCGCGAGGCCTTGCGGTCCTGGTTGAATTTGAGTACCTGCACCAAGGAGCCGATCAAGGACGAACGCATCACATTCATCTGGCTGGCAATCGGGTTGAGCAATCGCACCGGGTCCGCATTACCGGCCAACTCATGCTCCCAGCGCGCATCGACAAAGCTGAAATTAATCGTTTCCTGGTAGGCCAAGGCAGCCAATTGGCGGCGCACGGCGAAAGGGTTGCGCCGGGCTTCCGACGCAACCTTGGCAAATACCGGCGCGCGCGGCGGCGTGTTGGGCAACTGATCAAAGCCGATCATGCGCACCACTTCTTCGATCAGGTCTTCTTCGATGTGGATGTCGAAACGGAAGGAAGGTGCGTTCACGCGCAAGACTCCCGGGCTTTCGCTAAAGGTCAAACCTAAGCGGCGCAAGGCGCCTGCGCAATCGGCCTGGGTCAAGGGCATGCCAATGACTTTTGCCGCGCGTGCCACACGCAAATCCACGGTTTTAGGCTCTGGCAGGGCGACTATCTGGTCGTCCACCGGGCCACAGCGCGTTTCGGGCGTGCCGCAAATCTCCAGAATCAGCTGCGTAATACGCTCGATGTGCTGCACCGTCAGCGCCGGGTCCACGCCACGTTCAAAGCGGTGGCCCGCGTCGGTAGAAAAATTAAAGCGGCGCGAGCGCCCGGCTATGGATTGGGGCCACCAGAAAGCCGCTTCCACATAGACGCTTTCGGTGGTGTCGGATACGGCACTGGCAGCGCCGCCCATGATGCCGGCCAGAGACTCTAACTGCGCATCATCGGCAATCACGCCCACGGCAGCGTCCACTTCGGCAGTGTTGCCATTGAGCAAGGCGAGCTTTTCGCCGGCCTGCCCCCAACGCACCGTCAAACCACCGGCGATTTTGTCCAGGTCAAAGATATGGGTGGGCTGGCCGGATTCGAACATCACGTAGTTGGAGATGTCGACCAAAGCGCTGACGCTACGCTGGCCGCAGCGGGCCAGGCGCTCGACCATCCAGGCCGGGGTTTTGGCCTGGGTGTTGAGCTTGCGCACCACGCGGCCGGAGAAGCGGCCACACAAGTCAAGCGCCAGCACTTTGACGGGAAGCACTTGCGCATGGGTAGCGACGACAGGCGCCACATCCAAAGGCAACAAAGGCGCGCCCGTCAGCGCCGCGACTTCACGCGCTACGCCATACACGCTCAAGCAATGCGCCAGGTTGGGCGTGAGCTTGAGGGTGAACAAGGTGTCGTCCAAATTGAGGCACTGGCGGATGTCCTGGCCCAGTACCGCATCCGGATTCAATTCCAATAAACCGCTGTGGTCATCGTCCAATTGCAATTCTTTGGCCGAGCACAACATACCCTGGCTTTCCACGCCGCGCAGTTTGCCTAACTTGATGACAAAAGGTTGGCCATCTTCACCCGGCGGCAATTGGGCGCCAACCAGCGCGCACGGCACTTTGATACCGACACGCGCATTGGGCGCACCGCAGACGATATTGAGCAAAGTGCCAGTGCCTACGCTGACCTGGCAAACGCGTAAGCGATCCGCGTTGGGATGCTGCACCGCTTCTACGATTTCGCCGACCACAATCTGGCTGAAAGGCGGCGCGACCGGCCGCAGTTCTTCGACTTCCAGACCGGCCATGGTCAGGGTATGGGCCAGCGCTTGGGTGGACAGGGGCGGATTGCAAAAACTGCGCAACCAGGATTCAGGAAATTGCATAGGGGTTCAGTGAACTAAGTACTTCAGAGCCATCGCACGAGCCCAAGCGGCTCAGGCAAATTGAGACAAAAAGCGCACATCGCCCTCAAAGAATATGCGCAAATCATTCACGCCGTAGCGCAGCATCGCCAAGCGGTCGATGCCCGAGCCGAAGGCAAAGCCGATGTAGCGCTCCGGATCCAGGCCCATATTGCGTATCACCTGGGGGTGCACCTGGCCCGAACCGGATACCTCTAGCCACTTGCCTTGCAAGGGGCCGGATTCAAACATGATGTCAATCTCGGCACTGGGCTCGGTAAACGGGAAGTAGCTGGGCCGAAAACGCAGTTGCAGTGCATCGGTTTCAAAAAAGCTAGTAATAAAGCTCAAATAAACAGACTTCAAATCTTTGAAGCTGATGTTTTCGCCCACCCACAGGCCTTCAACCTGGTGGAACATGGGTGAATGCGTGGCATCGCTGTCCACGCGGAAGGTGCGCCCCGGCGCGATGACGCGAATCTCGGGCATGTCGCCGGAAAACAGACGCCCGGCAGCCACGTCAAAATCGCCGCCGTGCTTGCGCACATGCGCTTGCGCATAGCGGATTTGCATCGGGCTGGTATGTGGACGCAGGTTGTAATAGACGCCGTCGGCGCCTTTGGTATCGATATAAAACGTATCCTGCATAGAGCGCGCAGGATGGTTGGGCGGATTGTTCAGGGAAGTGAAGCTGAACCAGTCGCTCTCGATTTCGGGGCCGTCGGCCACATCAAAACCCATAGACGCAAAGATGTGCTCTATGCGCTCCTGCGCCAGCGACACCGGATGCAGGCTGCCCTGCCCGCGCACACGCCCTGGTAAGCTGACGTCCAAGGCCTGGGCTTGCAACTGTTTTTGCAACTGGGCGTCGGCCAGGGCCTGGCGACGGTCTTGCAGCGCCGCTTCAATATCCTGCTTAGCAACATTAATCGACGCACCCAGCGTTTTTTTCTCTTCCACGCTGAGCGCCGCCATGCCCTTCATCAGCTCGGTAATGCGGCCCGATTTACCCAAAAATTGGGCTTTGGCATTTTCCAGGTCGGCGCTCGCCGAGGCGGCTGCAAACGCGGTGCGGGCGGAGGCAACAATGCTTTCGATTTCGTTCATGGCAATCGTGGCGGTTATTCAATGAAAAACGGGCTAGTGCTTGATTTAAGCGCTAGCCCGGTTTTGCGGGCGGTATCGGCGGCCGCCCGCATGGGGCGGCGCGCCGCGTTAACCCTTAAGCAGTGGCGAGCTTGGCCTTGACCTGCTCCACGATACTGGCAAAAGCTGCCATGTCGTGCACTGCGATGTCCGACAGCACTTTGCGGTCGATCTCGATCTGCGCTTTTTTCAGACCATTGGCAAATTGGCTGTAGGTCATGCCGCACTGACGCGCTGCCGCATTGATACGGGCAATCCACAACTGGCGGAATACACGCTTTTTGGTACGGCGGTCACGGTAGGCATATTGCCCGGCCTTCATCACCGCTTCTTTAGCGACGCGAAAGACATTACCGCGGCGACCGCGGAAACCTTTGGCAAGGGCGAGAACTTTTTTGTGGCGGGCGCGAGCCGTTACACCACGTTTGACGCGAGGCATGGTATTACTCCTTGTTCGTCGTTAATTAAATACCACGGCCGGGGAGCATCTGCGCCATATGACCCATATTGGTCTCATGGACAGCTGTCGAACCGCGCAGGTGGCGTTTATTTTTGGTGGTCTTCTTGGTCAGAATGTGACGTTTGAAGGCTTGGCCGCGTTTAACGGTTCCACCGGGACGTACGCGGAAGCGTTTTTTCGCCGCGCTCTTGGTCTTCATTTTGGGCATTTGCATGCTCCTTCTTCAATTGTGCTCGTGAGGCGTACGGAAAACTTTTCCGTCCTTGTTGGCCCCGAGCCACTTGTAGGGAACCGGCCCGCAAGGTATCGCTACCTTGGCAATCCGGCTCACCGTATGCCAGGGGTCTCCCCCTGTGCAAACTTGGGCAAATTGCTTTGCCCGGCGACCGCTGTTTAGCAATCGCAAAAAACTAAGCTGCCATCTC
>CANNEW010000042.1 GCA_947503685.1 Comamonadaceae bacterium
TGCCGATCAGGTTGCTGCGTTCTACTTCCATGGTCTTGTGTCCTGCTAATTGCGTAAAGGCGCATTTTCTCATGCGCCGATGGCGCCGTCGCTTTGCGGCATTGCGGCCTGGGGCAACAGCCTTTTTCAGGCGATAAAACGCTCAATCAGCGCCGCCAGCACCTGCGGCTGGTCGTGGTGCATCATGTGCCCGGCGTCTTCTATCTGGGCGATTTCTACCTGCGCCACGTCTTTGAGGCGTTCGTGGTATTGGGCCAGGGTGAATTTGCCTTTCCACCAGACATCCAGGCTGTTGTCTGCCGCTTCTACGGCCAAGACCGGCATCGTCAGGCGATGGTAGAGCGCGCGCACTTCCTCCACCCGGTAAATATTGGCATTGCTGATCTTGTGTGCCGCGTCGCCCTGGATGCGCCAGCGGCCCTGCACATCTTCGGCGGCCCAGTGGCGTGCCAACCACTCGGCTTTGTCCGCGCCCAGGCGGGGGTTGGTTTTCATCAGGCGGCGCGCCACGCCTTGCGGCGTGTCGTAGGGCCGCAGGTCCAACTCGCCTTTGTGCAGTTTTTTTAGCTCGTCCATCCATTTGGCGTAGCGACCCGGTGCCTGTGCTGGCGACGCCTCGGGAAGGCCAAAGCCTTCCAGGTTGATCAGGCGGCGTATTCGCTCTGGGCGCACCCCCGCGTAGTGCATCACCACGTTTCCGCCCATGCTGTGCCCCACCAGGTTGACCTGCGGCTGCGGCCCGTCGGCGGGCGCGTAGTGGTCCAGCAAAAAGTCCAGGTCCGCCAGGTAGTCCGGAAACCAGAAATTGTCCACCCCGCCCGAGGCGGTTTTGCCATAACCGCGCCAGTCCGGGGCGATGATGTAATGGTCTTGTGCCATGGCATCGACGACAAACTGGTAGGACGCAGCTACATCCATCCAGCCATGCACCATCACCAGGGGAATGCGCTGCGGCGCGGGCGTGCCCCAGACCTGGACGTGGTAGCTGAGATTGCGGATGGGGATGAATTCGCTACGGGCGATGCGTCGGGCTTGGTACATTTCGCCATCATAAGGAGACTTCCCATGCCCGCCTTGCCCCGCAGTCCGAAACGGGACACCGCAGCTGCGTCCAACGGCGCGCCTGCTGCGTATCAGCAGCTTCACCGCCAGTTCAGCTGGAAGGTGCCCAAGCGCTTCAATATGGCCGCGGTGTGCGCCACCCGCTGGGCGCGCGCGCCCGACAGCGCCCGGCGCATTGCCATACGCAGCTACCAAGAGGACGGCAGAACCCAAAGTTATAGCTATGCGCAATTGCAAACTGCGGCCAACCGTTTGTCCAACGCTTTGCGGGCGCAGGGCGTGCAGCGCGGCGACCGGGTAGCGATCGTGATGCCGCAGTGTTTTGATACGGCGGTGGCCTATATTGCCGTAATGCAAATGGGCGCCGTGGCCATGCCGTTGTCCATGTTGTTCGGCCCCGAAGCGCTGGCCTACCGCTTGCAAGACAGCGACGCGGTACTGGCGATTTGCCACGACAGCGTACGTAGCGGCGTAGTGGCCTTGCAGCCCCAATGCCCCATGCTGAGAGTAGTGCGCAGCGCGCAGGCGCCACAGGGCAAAGCCAGCTTCAAGCCCGTCAGCACCCTGGCCGAAGACCCTGCCGTACTGATTTACACCAGCGGCACCACCGGCAACCCCAAAGGCGCCCTGATTCCGCACCGTGCCTTGATTGGCAACCTCACTGGTTTTGTGTGCAGCCAAAACTGGTTTGGCTTTGACCCAGCAGCGCCTGCCTTGGCTGAGGATGCGCTGCCCAAGGGGTCTGACGCGGTGTTTTGGAGCCCGGCCGATTGGGCCTGGACGGGCGGGCTGATGGACGCGCTGCTACCCACGCTGTATTTTGGGCGCGAAATTGTGGCCTTTGGCGGGCGCTTTGGGCCGGAAGTGGCTTTGCAACTGATGGCGCGCTGTGGTGTGACGCATACTTTTTTGTTCCCCACCGCGCTCAAAGCCATGATGAAAGCCGCGCCGGGCCAGCCAGGCCGCAGCGTGCGCCGGGCTTGGGGTTTGAAACTGCAGGCCATCATGAGCGCGGGCGAGGCGGTAGGCGACGCGGTGTTTGCCTATTGCAAAAAGCAACTGGGCGTGACGGTCAATGAAATGTTCGGCCAGACCGAAATCAATTACATCGTCGGCAATTGCGCGCGCCTATGGCCGCCCAAGCCCGGCAGCATGGGCATGGGCTATCCGGGGCACCGGGTGGCGGTGATTGATGCGGCGGGCTTTGAGTGCGCAGTGGGTGAGCCTGGTGATGTGGCTGTGCACCGCTTGGATGTGCATGGCAAGGCGAACCCCATTTTCTTTTTGGCTTACTGGAAAAACCCGCAGGCGACGCAAGACAAATTCACCGGCGACTGGTGCCGCACCGGCGACCTGGCGCTACGCGATGCGCAAGGCTATTTGTGGTACCAGGGGCGCAGCGACGATGTGTTCAAGTCCGCCGGTTACCGCATCGGGCCAGGTGAAATTGAAAACTGCCTGGTCAAGCATGCCGCGGTGGCCAATGCCGCCGTGGTGCCCAAGCCGGATGCGGACCGGGGCGCCCTGGTCAAAGCCTATGTGGTGATCGCGCCGGAATACCTGGCGGCCCACGCCGCGCAGGCTAGAAAGCGCAAGGCCTTTGAGGCTGATTTGACGCGCCAACTGCAATCCCATGTGCGCGGTCTGCTGGCGCCCTATGAATACCCCAAAGAGATCGAGTTTGTTGAAGCCTTACCGATGACAACCACTGGAAAAGTACAGCGTCGCGTGCTGCGCTTGCAGGAGGAAGCGCGCGCCGCAAAGGCGACCCGTAGCGCTTGAAGCCTCGTTAAACTGCTTGCCATGAAAACTATCCAACTTGGTCGCAGCGAGCTGCATGTATCGCCGATTTGCCTGGGGACCATGACCTTTGGTGAGCAGGTCGATGAGCCCAGCACCCACCGCCTGCTCAGCCACGCCGTCGCGCGGGGTGTGACTTTCTGGGACTCGGCAGAAATGTATGCCGTGCCGCCACGCCCAGAAACCTTTCAAGTGACAGAAACCTTTCTGGGTAACTGGATTGCAAAAAATCCAGGCATACGCCAGCAATTGATTTTGGCGACCAAGGTGGCCGGTCCCTCGCGCGGCATGCCTTGGGTGCGCGGCGGTGCGATGGATGTAGGCGCGCAAGACATCATCGAGGCCTGCGAAGGCAGTTTGCGCCGCTTGCAAACCGATGTCATTGACCTGTACCAACTGCACTGGCCGACGCGCAATGTGCCCTTGTTCGGGCAAATGTATTTCGACCCCAGCAAAGACCGTGAAGTGACTTCCATTCACACCCAGTTGGAGGCCTTGGGCCAACTGGTGAAAGCGGGCAAAGTACGCGCCATTGGCTTGTCCAATGAAACGCCTTACGGGGTATGCGAGTTTGTGCGTTTAGCCGACGCGCATGGTCTACCGCGTGTGGCTACGGTACAAAACGCTTACCACTTACTCAACCGCACGCATGAAAACGGCATGGACGAAGCCATGCACCATTTGCAAGTGAGCTTGCTCGCCTATTCGCCGCTGGCCTATGGATTGCTCAGCGGGAAATACGATGCTTCGGGCATTACCGGGCCGGATGCGCCTAAGGACGGGCGTATCGCCCTGTTTGACTCGGTACGCAAGCAGCGATGGGGCCGGCCCGAAGCGCTGAATGCCGCACGGCGCTACAACGCTTTGGCGCGTGAAAACGGCATGCGCCCGGCGCAGATGGCGCTGGCCTTTTGCCATAGCAAATGGCAGGTGGCCAGCACCATCATTGGCGTCACCACGCAAGCGCAGTTGGACGAGGACATTGATGCGTTTAACACCGTGCTAACGCCTGAACTGCTCAAGGCGATTGACGCGATCCGTTACGAGATGCGCGACCCGGCGCAATAAGGCGCTTAGACCCAAGAGGCTTGTGCCGTGGCAAAAAAAGAGCGGGTGAGTGAAACACCGGCCACCCAGCTGCTGAAAAGCGCAAAGGTCGATTTCAGTGAGCATCCTTACGATTACCTCGAGCACGGTGGCGCGCAGCACAGTGCAATGGTGCTGGGCTGGGATCCTTTTCATGTGGTCAAAACCCTGATCATGCAAGACCAGGAGGCCAAGCCGCTGGTGGTGCTCATGCATGGCAACCGCAAGGTATCGACCAAAAGTCTGGCGCGTCAAATTGGCGCCAAGTCGGTGGAGCCTTGCACGCCCGAGACTGCCAACCGGCACAGCGGTTATCTGGTGGGCGGCACTTCGCCCTTTGCCACGCGCAAGGCTATGCCGGTGTATGTGGAAGAAAGTATTTTGGGTCTACCGAAAATTTTGATCAACGGCGGGCGGCGCGGCTACTTGGTCGGGCTGGACCCGCAGTGGTGCGTGCGCCTGCTGGCTGCCAAGGCGGTACAGTGCGCTATGCAAGAGTAAAGCGCAGGCCTTGATCCGGCGCCCATCATCAAGGAGAACATGCATGGAATCACTGAGCCCATGGGCCCTGGCAGGCAATACATTGATTGCCGTGCTGACGGCCTACCTGATTGGCTCTTTGTCGTTCGCCGTCATTGTTAGCCGCCTCATGGGCCTGAACGACCCGCGCACGTATGGCAGCAAAAACCCCGGTGCAACCAATGTGCTGCGCTCGGGTAGCAAAGCCGCCGCGGTGGTGACCCTTTTGCTGGACGCCGCCAAAGGCTGGCTGCCGGTCTATGCGGTCCAGCAAGGAGGCGCCCCTTACGGCTTAGAGGCTGGCGCAGTAGCGCTGGTGGGCCTGGCCGCATTTTTGGGACACGTATTCCCGGTGTTTTTTCGGTTTCAGGGCGGCAAAGGCGTGGCCACTGCTGCCGGCGTGGTATTGGCCACCAACCCTTGGCTGGCGCTGGCTGTCGGGGTTAGCTGGCTCATCATCACTTACTTTTCCCGTTATGTGTCGCTGGCCTCGGTCGTGGCGGCCATTTTTGCGCCTGTGTATTACGTGTTCGGTGACGGCGTGGCTTGGCGCGCCGACAACAGTATTGCCCTGGCACTGGCCATCATGAGTGGCCTGCTAGTCTGGCGCCACGCGCCAAACTTGGCCCGATTGGTAAAGGGTACGGAGTCCCGGCTGGGTGCGAAGGCAAAAACCGGGGCTTAGTGCTCACTCGCGCAGATTGTTGAAGCTCAGCGGAATATCGGTAATTTCTTTTTTGAGCAGTGCCATGGCCGCTTGCAGGTCGTCGCGCTTGGCACCCGTGACTCGAACTGCGTCGCCCTGGATGGCGGCCTGCACTTTGAGTTTGCTGTCTTTAATCAGGCGTTGGATTTTTTTCCCTAATTCGCTTTCGATGCCATTGCGCACTTTGATGACGCATTTGACTTTATCGCCCCCCATTTTTTGCACATCGCCTTTGTCCAAAAAGCGGACATCCACGTTGCGCTTCGTGAGTTTGTTGCGCAGCACGTCCTCGATCTGGTCGAGTTGAAATTCGGCATCGCCTATCAGGGTGATCTCTTTGTCCTTGATCTCTATGGCGGCGGCAGTGCCTTTGAAATCAAACCGCGTGCCGATTTCTTTGGTGGTATTTTCTACGCCGTTTTTTACATCGACCAGGTTGGCTTCACAAACAGTATCAAACGAGGGCATCTTCACATTTCTCCAACAAAGGTTGACGGGTATCGCACCGCGCGCCAGGGCAGGCGAATGCGACAATCCTGCCATGGTAGTCGAGAACAATGTGCCTTTGCAGGCATTGAACACGTTTCACATTGTGGCGCGGGCGCAGCAATTGGTGCGCATCCGTAGCCAAGACGATGCGACCGCCGTGCTGCAAGACGCTGCGCTGGCGGCGCTACCGAAGTTTGTACTGGGCGGTGGCAGCAACCTGGTGCTGACGGGGGACGTCAAGTCCCTGGTGCTCAAGGTCGAGATTGCCGGATGCCGCCTGCTGCGGGAAACGCCCAAGGCCTTTATCGTGGAGGCCGGGGCGGGTGAAAACTGGCATGATTTTGTGGCCTGGACACTGGAGCAAGGCATGCCCGGTATGGAAAACATGGCCTTAATTCCGGGTACGGTGGGTGCCGCGCCAGTGCAAAACATTGGCGCCTACGGGGTGGAGTTGCAAGATGTGTTTGAGTCACTGGACGCCATGGATTTGCACACCGGCGAGGTCTTTAGCCTGGATGCGGCCCAATGCGCATTTGGCTACCGCGATTCAATTTTTAAGCACACCAGCGCGGCGCCGGGCCTGGGCCTGAAGGACAAGTCGCTGATTTTGCGCGTACGCTTTGCCCTGCCCAAGGCCTGGAAGCCGGTGCTGGGGTATGCGGATATCGAAAAAATGCGCACCCAAGAGGCCTGCGAGAAGCCTAATGCGCAGCAGATTTTTGACTGGGTCTGCCGCATCCGGCGCAGTAAATTGCCCGATCCGGCGTTGCTGGGCAATGCTGGCAGCTTTTTCAAAAATCCCACGGTCAGCGCCGAGCAATGCGCCGATATCATTGCGCGGGACCCGCGGGTGGTGCATTACCGACTGGCTGACGGCTCCTTCAAACTGGCCGCCGCCTGGTTGATTGACGCCTGTGGCTGGCGCGGCAAATCGGTGGGACAGGCGGGGGTCTATGAAAAACAGGCCTTGGTGTTGGTCAACCGGGGCAACGGCAGCCTGGGCGCCACCGGCGGCGAGGTGATGACCTTGGCCAAGGCGATTCAAACCAGTGTGTATGAGCGCTTTGGCTTGCTGCTTGAGACTGAGCCCGTGGTCTTGTAACGGTTTTGATGTGGTGCAAAGAGCGCCGCATGCGGGTGTTGGACAATGCAGCCACGGGCTTGGCCCTGGTCTTGAAAGTATGGAGCAGTATTTGCCATGAAACAGGTTTTGGTTTTGGGAGGCTCCGGTTTTGTCGGCGGCCATGTATGCGAAAAACTGGTGCGCGCTGGTTACCGGGTGAGCGTCACTACGCGCAAAGCGGTGCATGCGAGGTGCGTGATGCATTTGCCTGGGCTCACCGTCCTTGAATGCAATATCCATGACGAAGCGGCCTTGGCCCGCGCCATGGTGGGTATGCATGGAGTGATTAACCTCGTTGCTATCCTGCACGGCAGCCCCCCGGCCTTTGTCCATGTGCACCAGGACTTGCCAGCCAAGATAGCGCGCGCCTGTGTGCGCAGCGGGGTGCGCCATGTGGTGCATATCAGCGCGCTGGGCGTGGACAGCGCGCAGCCGCAGGCCGCACCTTCCAATTACCTACGCAGCAAAGCACTAGGCGAAAAGCTGTTGGCCGACTTGCTGGGATGGGAGCATGGTGGCAAGGGTAGCTGCGGCCTGACGGTGCTGCGGCCCAGCGTGATATTTGGCGCAAACGATAAGTTTTTGAATGTGTTTGCCCGATTGCAAGCCATTTTTCCGGTAATGCCACTGGCCGGTGCCGATGCGCGCTTTCAGCCGGTGTGGGTGCAAGATGTTGCCAGTGCGGTGATCAGCAGCCTGGCCCACGGCTTGGGCCAGGCACCTGCAGTGCGGGTGTATGAGCTGGCTGGCCCGCAGGTCTACACCTTGCGCCAGTTGGTGCAATTTGCGGCGCGCAGCAGCGGCATACGGCAAGGCCTTGGCCGACCGGTCATCGGCCTTCCTTTGTGGATGGGCCGCATCCAGGCTTTTGTGCTGGGTATGATGCCGGGTGAGCCGGTGATGAGTCAGGACAACCTGGACTCTATGCGCCTGGACAATGTGGCCGCGGGTGGCCTGCCGGGATTGGAGGCTTTGGGCATTGAAGCGAGTAGCTTGGAAGCCATAGGCCCGCAATACCTGTTCCCCAAGCCCGCAAGCCAGGGCTTGCTGGGCGTGCGCAACCGCCACCGCTAGATTTGCGCGGTTTGGCTGCCCGGTTCAAGGTGCTTGCGAATCACGTCCTGCAAGCGGCCCATGTGTACCGGCTTGGTGACAAAGTCGTTCACGCCCGCAGCCAGTGCGTCTTCATGTGCATCGTTCATCACATCAGCCGTCAGCGCGATGATGGGTAGCTTTGCCGCCGGATGCCCAAGCGCCCGTATGGCGCGTGTGGCGTCTATGCCGTTCATGACCGGCATGTGCAAGTCCATGAGCACCAGGTCAAAGCTTTGTTTTTGCAAGCGCTCGATGGCGATACTTCCGTTTTCCGCGAAATACGTCAGGTAGCCCATGCGCTTGAGCAGGATATCGACAAACTTGCGGTTGACCTCGTTGTCCTCGACCACCAGTATGCGATACAAGCGCTCCGCTTTGGTCGGCGGGTCCAGTCGGAATACCTTGGGTTGGCTGGTGGGCAAGGGCGCTTTTGTCCGCTGCGCCCCCATCCGCAAGGTAAAACAAGAACCCACCCCCTTCGCACTGGTGACCTCGATCTGACCCCCCATCAAGCCCGCCAGGGACTGTGAGATTTCCAGGCCCAGACCGGTGCCGCCGTAGTCTTTGTTGATGCCGTTGTAGACCTGGTTAAAGCGCTGGAACAAATTTTCCAGCGCGTCACTGCTGATCCCGATGCCGCTGTCCTCAACGCTAATGTCCAGCAAGACAGAGTCTTGGTCGTCTGATGATGCAGGCACTCCCAATTTGACCCTGATCTGGATACCGCCCTGGTTGGTGAATTTGAGCGCGTTATTGGACAGGTTGAACAATATTTGTTTCAGGCGTTTTACGTCCATCAGCAGCCACTGCGGCACGTCCGGGTGCACCTGTGCGTCAAAGGCCAGCCTTTTTTGCTCAGCCTGCGGGCGCATAACATCGCTGATCTCGCCAATGACTTGGCGCAGTTCCAAGGGCGCGTAGTGCAGGGTAATTTTTCCTTCTTCCAGAGCCGATAGGTCCAGGATGTCGTTCAAGACGTTAAGTAAATGGTTGGCTGAGGCATTGGCGATCTTGAGGTAATCGGCCTGCGTGGCATTGAGCGGGGTGGTTCCCAGCAGGCTGAGCATGCCGAAAACACCGTTAAAAGGCGTGCGCAGCTCATGGCTCATATTGGCCAGAAAGCGGCTCTTGCCCCGGCTGGCAGTTTCCGCTTGCAATTGGGTTTCGCGGAAATACGCGGTCAATTGGAGCGACTTTTCCTGTGCCAATGCGCGTTGCCGATTCTGCAACAGCAAGGTCCCTGCCGTAAGCAACAGCAGCACTATCAGCAACACCAAGGACATTACTGCGACCAGGAAAATGTCGCTGGCATGGCTGTGCAGACGCGCATACTGGGAAGCAGCTTGCTGCAGGTAAAAAAGCAGGGCTACCGCGATGCACAGGCTGGCGAGCACCGTGGCCAAAATGGTATTGCGCGTGCGCAGGCTTAAGCGCGGCTCGGCTGCTTGCCCGTCGCGAACCGCTAGGGCGACCGGGTGTTTATCAGCCGCCATCGCCAGCGTGTGCCCTTGTACTTGCCATTGCTAGCCCCCCGTTTAAGCCCGTTGCGCTGCTGAAAACTATGTGTCTATATTGACCCGCGTTTTAATGGTTCAGTCGTCTTTGGTCAAGCCCATCATGCGGGTGCCCGGATCCTGCGCGAGTAAGCCCGCTTGGCTGTAAATGCCCAGTTTTTCGCGGGTGTCCGCAATATCCAGATTGCGCATGGTGAGTTGCCCGATCCGGTCTGCCGGGGAGAACATGGAGGCGCCTTTTTCCATGGTCAGACGCTCGGGGTGGTAGGTCAGGTTGGGCGACTCGGTGTTCAAAATGGAGTAATCATTGCCGCGGCGCAGTTGCAGCGTGACCTCACCGGTGACGGCGCGTGCCACCCAGCGCTGCGCTGCTTCACGCAACATGATGGCTTGCGGGTCAAACCAGCGGCCCTGGTACAGAAGGCGGCCGAGTTTGCGCCCGTTATCGCGGTATTGCTCAATCGTGTCTTCGTTGTGGATGCCGGTGACCAAGCGCTCGTACGCGGTGAATAAAAGCGCCAATCCGGGGGCTTCGTAAATGCCACGACTTTTCGCCTCGATGATGCGGTTCTCAATCTGGTCGCTCATGCCCAGACCGTGCCGCCCGCCGATGCGGTTGGCTTCCAGGATCAGGCTGACCAGGTCCGGGTACTCCACGCCATTGAGCGCAACCGGGCGGCCTTCGTCAAATCGCACCCGCACGTCTTCGCGCGCGATGCTGACCTCGTCCTTCCAAAATGCTAAGCCCATGATGGGGTTGACGATGGTCATGCCGCTGCTCAGGTGCTCCAGGTCTTTGGCCTCATGCGTGGCCCCCAGCATATTGGAGTCGGTGGAATAGGCTTTTTCCGCCGACATCTTGTAGCCAAAACCCGCTTGGGTCATGAATGCAGACATTTCCGCACGCCCACCGAGTTCGTCGATGAAGGCCTGATCCAGCCAAGGTTTGTAGATTTTTAGCGCGGGGTTGGTAAGCAGTCCATAGCGGTAAAAGCGCTCGATGTCATTGCCTTTGTAGGTGCTGCCATCGCCCCAGATATGCACATCGTCTTCTTTCATGGCGGCCACCAGCATGGTGCCGGTCACGGCGCGCCCGATAGGCGTGGTGTTGAAGTACGTCAGGCCACCGGTGGAAATATGAAAGGCGCCACTTTGCAAAGCAGCAATGCCTTCGGCAGCCAGCTGGCTGCGGCAGTCAATCAGGCGGGCGTGCTCGGCCCCATATTCCATGGCTTTGCGCGGAATTTCGTCGTAGTCTGCCTCGTCGGGCTGGCCCAGGTTGGCGGTATAAGCGTAGGGAATCGCGCCTTTGTTGCGCATCCAGTGCAGCGCAGCGCTGGTATCCAGGCCGCCCGAAAACGCGATACCAACTTTTTGGCCTGCAGGGATGTTTTGAAGAATGGTGGACATAGGGGCCTGGGCTGAAGGGGTCGGGGCTCGGAGGCTTAGCCGTAATGGCAGATGTAATGAAAGGCGTCGGCCACGCGGATTTGAAAACTGCTCTGGCCAGGCACGCTAAAGCTTTGGCCTGGCTGGCAGCTGGCCCAGTCGCTGGCGCCTAAGAGCAAGTATTCACAGGCGCCGGCCACGCATTCCATGATTTCCGGTGCAGCGGTGCCAAAAGTGAGTTCGGCTGCAAGTACCACGCCAACGGATTTTTTGCTGCCATCCGCCATAGTGAGGCTGTGACTAACGCATTTGCCGTCGAAATAGACACTGGCTTGGGTGGTGATGCTGGCGTTTTGGAGGTGGGTGGTGCTCATGGCTGTGACTCGGTAGGGGCCGGCAGATGCCCGGCGCGGCTGGGGAATGGGCGACTCTTCAGTGCAAGCGGGCCGCCCGCAAAGCCTCTGATTTTAAGGCAGCAGGTCCGCAAAGCTCTGGGGTGCAAAGCCCACGGTGATGCGGCCGTCGGGCCATTGCACCACGGGCCGCTTGATGACGCTGGCTTGGGCCAGCATCAGCGCGGCTGCGCTGGCCGCGTCCCCCACGCTGTTTTGCAAGGCCGGGTCGAGTTTGCGCCAAGTCGTACCCTTGCGGTTGAGCAGCACCTCCCAGCCCCGCGCCTGCATCCAGCGGGCCAGGGCGGCGGGCGGCACGCCGTCTTTCTTGAAATCATGAAAGTGATAGGCCAGGCCCTGGTCCTGTAGCCATAGGCGGGTTTTTTTCACGCTGTCGCAGTTGGGGATGCCAAATACAGTGATAGCCGGGGAGGAGGCGGTATTTTTCATGGCCGCGATGATGCCACGGCCTAGCATGAGCCTCAGACCTCGGTCTGCGCGACAATCCCAGCCCTATGAAAAATTTAACCGACTGGCTGGCCTATTGCGAGCAATTGCATCCTAAAAACATCGACATGGGCTTGGAGCGGGTGCGCCAGGTGGCGCAGCGCATGGATTTGCACTTGCCCTGCACCGTGATCACCGTGGCCGGCACCAACGGCAAGGGTTCCACCTGCGCCATGCTGGAGTCCATCTTGATGCAGGCGGGTTACCGCACGGCGGTGTATTCCTCGCCGCATTTGGTGCATTTTGAAGAACGCTTGCGCCTGCAAGGTCAGAACGTCGCGTCCGATGCCTTGACGCAAGGCTTTGTCCGCGTGGAGGCTGCGCGCACCGCAGGCCCGGAGCCTGTATCCCTGACCTATTTTGAGTTTTCCACCCTGGCCATCCTGGATGTGATGCGCGCCCAGCCCCTGGATGTGGCGATTTTGGAAGTGGGCATGGGCGGGCGGCTGGACGCGGTCAACATCATCGACGCCGATTGCGCGGTGATCACCAGCATCGACCTGGACCATATGGAGTTTTTGGGCACTGACCGGGAGACGATTGGCTTTGAAAAGGCCGGCATTATGCGCACCGGCCGCCCGGTGGTGGTCAGCGATCCGGTACCACCGCAAAGCGTGCTGGACCATGCGCTGGAAATCGGCGCCGACTTGTGGCGCGTGGGCCGGGACTTCAACACCCGGGGCGACCCGCAGCAGTGGGAGTGGGCCGGTAGGGGGCGGCGCTACAGTGGCTTGGCCTATCCCGCTTTGCGCGGCGCCAACCAACTGGTGAACGCGGCGGGTGTGTTGGCGGCTTTGACTGCTTTGCGAGACCAACTCCCGGTAACTGCGCAGGCCATACGCAACGGGCTGGCTATGGTGGAATTTGCCGGGCGCTTTCAAATCATTCCAGGCAGCCCGAGCTTGGTGCTGGATGTGGCGCATAACCCGCATTCGGTGGCGGCGCTGGCTGCCAATTTGGATGCCATGGGCTTTTTCCCGCGCACCCATGCGGTATTCGGGGCTATGGCGGACAAAGACCTGGCGCCCATGCTGGGGCGCATGAACCCGCTGGTCGAGTGCTGGTATTTCACCGATTTACCTACTGCACGCGCTGCCTCGGGAGTGGATTTAATGCAAGCCTGGCGGGCCCAAAATACGCGTAAAGACGTTAGCGCCAAGGCCTTTTCGGACCCGCAATCGGCCTTGCAAGAGGCCCTTGGCTGCGCCGACCCCGCTGATAGAATCCTTGTGTTTGGTTCGTTTTACACCGTTGGCGGTGTGCTCCAGCAAGGGATTCCCCGGCTTTCCGGAGCGCACCTCGCATCTTCTTAAAAAATCACGCTATGGCATTTTTCAAGTTTCGCAAAGACGGTGCCGAGCCAGCAGTCCCCGCACCGGCCGCCGAAAGCTTGGAAGCCATACGCAAACGGGCCCGTCAACGCCTTATAGGCGCGGCGGCTTTGGTGCTGATCGGGGTCATTGGTTTCCCCTTGCTGTTTGACAGCCAGCCACGCCCGATTGATGTGGATATTGCCATCAATATTCCCGAGAAGAACAAAGTAGCTCCGCTGGCGGCAAGCCCTTCTGTGGTGGTAGCGTCGCAGGCGGAGGCGCCGCAGCCACCTAAGGTCGCGCCGGTGGAAAAAGAAACCTTGGTCTATCCTGCCCCGAGCGAAAAAGCGGTCGTGGCTTCTGTCGTCGGGACACCTGAAAACGCACCTTCGGGCAAAACCAGTGCGCCAACGCCGCCGCTTGCCGATACCAAGGCCATAGCAAAGACCGATAGCAAGGCCGAGACCAAGGCGCTTGCCAAACCCCAAACCAAAGCAAGCGATACCCCACCCACGGCCGAGGCCGCCAAAGCCCAGACTTTGCTAGAAGGCAAAGAGCCGGCGCCAGAAGCGCCTGGGCCGAGCCCGCGCTATGTGGTGCAAGTGGGCGCATTTGCCGAAGCGCAAAAAGCCCAAGAGGCTCGCCAAATCTTGGAAAAAGCCGGCATCAGTACCTACGCACAAGTCGCCAATACCAAAGAGGGCAAGCGCACCCGCGTGCGCGTTGGCCCCTTTACCAACAAGGCGGATGTGGACAAAGCCGTAGAAAAGATCAAAGCATTGAATCTGCCCATCCAGGTTCTGACGCTTTAGTTGCAGGCGGGCCATGGCCGATCTCGATTGGATTTGCTGCGCAGTGCTGGCCTTGTCGCTGTCCATCGGCGCCTGGCGCGGTTTGGTCTACGAGGTTCTTTCTGTTGTGAATTGGGTGCTGGCCTTTGTGTTAGCGCAATGGGCCGCGCCATCGCTAGCGCAAGTGCTGCCAATGCACGGTGCCAGCGACAT